>WFOW01000294.1 GCA_015487895.1 Gammaproteobacteria bacterium
CCGGCACCGTGGCCCCCACGGGCGCGAGCGGCCCCGAGAGGTAGCCCTCGCGGAAGACCTCCACGTCCATGACGGCCTTGTCGGTCTCGACCTGCGCGACCGCGTCGCCGCGCGAGACCCTGTCGCCGGGCTCCTTGGTCCACGCCACGACGACGCCCTCGGTCATGGTGTCCGAGAGCTGCGGCATCTTGATGACGTGCACCACGCCCTGCGGCGGCGCGGCGCCCCCCTCCGCGGCAGCGGCGGGCGCGGCGGCCCCTTCCCCGGCCTCGCGCTCCTCCGCCGCGGGCGCGGGAGCGGGTCCGGGCGCCGCCTCGGCGCCGCCGGCGGCCGCCTCCGGTGCCGGCGCCGCACCTTCCTCGTGCACCACCTCCTCCGGCGTCGGCACCAGGTAGGCGATGGGCTCGCCCACCGGCACGGTGGCGCCCTCCGCCACGCGCGGGCCCGACAGGTAGCCCTCGCGGAAGACCTCGACGTCCATGATGGCCTTGTCGGTCTCGACCTGCGCGACCACGTCGCCGCGCGAGACCTTCTCGCCGATGGCCTTCTGCCAGGAGACGAGCACGCCCTCGGTCATGGTGTCCGAGAGCTGCGGCATCCGGATGACGTAGCGCTCACCCATGTCGGTGTCCCTGTGCCGGGGGCGCGGCGGCGGCCCGGCGGCGCCTCAGCGCCCGAGCAGGCGCAGCACCGCCGCCACCACCTCGTCCGGGTCGGGGATGGCCGCGCGCTCCAGCGTGCGGTTGTAGGGGATGGGGACGTTGCGCGCCGAGACGCGCACCGGCGGCGCGTCGAGCTCGTAGAAGCACTCCTCGTTGATGATGGCCATGACCTCCGCGCCCACGCCGCACGGCGCCTCGGCCTCCTCCACGATCACGGCGCGGTGCGTCTTCGCCACCGAGCGCGCGATGCCCGCACGGTCCAGGGGGCTCAGCGCGTAGAGGTCCACCACCTCGCAGTCGATGCCGTGCTCGGCGGCGAGGCGCTCGGCCGCCTTCAGGCACCAGTGCACGGAGATGTTGTAGCCGAACAGCGTGACGTCGCGGCCCTCGCGCGCCACCTCCGAGCCCTCGAGGGGATGGAGGTACTCCTCGTCCGGCACCTCGCCGCGCAGGTTGTACATGTACTCGTGCTCGTTGATGAACACGGGATCGTTGCAGCGCACGGCCGACTTGAGCAGACCGTAGGCCTGGCGCGGATTGGAGGGGGTGACCACGCGCAGCCCGGCGATGCCCATGAAGACCTTCTCCATGCGCGCCGAGTGCTGGGCGCCGAGCTGATGGGCGACGCCGCCCGGCGAGCGGATCACCACCGGCGCCTGGAGCTGCCCGCCCGACATGTAGCGCACCTTGGCCGCGGTGTTGGCGATCTGGTCGAGCGCGAGCCAGGCGAAGTTCACGGACATGATCTCGATGATGGGGCGCACGCCGAGGAAGGAGGCGCCGATACCGAGGCCCGTGAAGCTGTTCTCGGAGATGGGGGTGTCGATGACGCGCTCGGGGCCGTACTTCTCGTACAGGCCCAGGGTCGCCTTGTAGGTGCCGCCGGCGAGCCCCACGTCCTCGCCCATGACGATGACCATGGGGTCACGGGCCAGCTCCTCGTCGTGCGCGCGGCGCACGGCCTCCCACAGCGCCATCTCCGCCATCAGGCCCTCCGGCAGGAGTCGTCGTCGGCGAGCACGTACCGCTCGAGGTCCTCGACGCGCGGCTCGGGCGAGCGCTCGGCGAAGGGGACGATCTCGTTCTCGATCTCGTCGAGGATCTCGTCGTCCATGCGCTTGTAGTCGTCGTGCGTCATGGCGCCGGCCTCGACGAGGCGGTCACGCAGGATGATGATCGGGTCGCGGCGCGACCACTTGCGCTCCTCCTCCTTCGGCCGGTAGGCGTTGGAGTCCGACATGGAGTGGCCGCGGTAGCGGTAGGTGAGGAGCTCCATGAAGTAGGGCCCCTTGCGTGCGCGCACGTGCGCCACCGCCTCCTTCGCCGCCTCGTAGACCGCCTCCACGTCCTGGCCGTCGACCTGCACCGCCGGGATGTTGTAGCCGCACACGCGCTTGTACTGGTCGACGACGGCGGTGGAGCGGTCGATGCGCGTGCCGATGCCGTAGAGGTTGTTCTCGCACACGTAGAGCACGGGCAGCTTCCACAGGCTCGCCATGTTCATGGTCTCGTGGAAGGTGCCCTGGTTGTTGGCGGCGTCGCCCAGGAAGCAGATCGAGATCTCCTCGCCGCCCTGCATGAGGATGGCCTTGGCGATGCCGGCGGCGAGCGGGAAGGGGCCGCCGACGAGGGCGTAGCCGCCCATGAAGCGGTGCTCGACGTCGAACAGGTGCATGGAGCCGCCGTAGCCGCGCGAGCAGCCCGTGGCCTTGCCGTAGAGCTCGGCCATCACGGCCTTGGGATCGCAGCCGCACTTGATGGCGTGGATGTGGTCGCGGTAGCCGGTGATCACGTAGTCGAAGCCGGGGCGCGCGGCCTCCATCACGCCGTGCACGCAGGCCTCCTGCCCCGGATACAGATGCAGGAAGCCGCCGATCTTGCGCTCGACGTAGGCCTCGTAGCAGCGCTCCTCGAAGCGCCGCGCGAAGAGCATCTCGCGCAGCACCCGCTTCTTGTCCTCGATGGTCTCGAGCGGCATGTGGCGTCCGACGCGGCGGGCCCGCGGCCCGTGGAACCCGGTGATCGGCTATGCCCCGCGCGCGGGGAGCGCGTATGATCCTTGTTCTCCCTGGGCAGGTCAAGGAATCGGGACATGGCGGCACCGCTCCCGCCGGAGACGAAAATCCAGGTCGTTCAAGCACTAGGCGGCACGTCGGAGGCGGCCGCGGCGGCGCGCCGCGCCGACGCGGTGATGCTGTGGCTCGCGCCGGCCGTGCTCGAGGGGCGCTGGCCGCGCGTGCCCTGGCGCCGCGCGCTCGCCGCGCGTCTGGCGCGCGAGCCGCGCCCGCGCTGCGGCGGCGTGCTGCTCGAGCTCGACGCCGAGGAGGACGGCCGCCCGGTGCGCGTGGTCGCGGCCTGCGTGGAGGAGGACGCCTCGGCCTTCGCGCGGCTCGAGCGCGCGCGCGAGCTCGCCGCACGCATCCTCGCCGTGCGGCCGCGCGAGGTGGCGGTGTGGGCGCCGGGGGCAGGCGCCCGCGCGCCGGCGCTGCTCGAGGCGGGCGTGGCGGCGCTGCTCGCCGCCGCCCAGCCCATGCCGAGCCTCGCGCGCGAGGCGCAGCCGCCGCCGGCGCCGCGCCGCGTGCGCCTGCTCGGGCTCGGCAGGCGCCTCGATCTCTCGGCGACGCTCGCGGGCGCGCGCGGCAACCACCTCGCGCGCTGGCTGGCGGCGCTGCCGCCGAACGTGCTCACGCCGGATGCCTACGTGCGCGCGGCGCGCCGGCTGGCGCGCCGCCACGGCTGGCGCACGCGCTTCCTCGACCGGCGCGCGCTGGAGCGCACCGGCGCCGGCGCCTTCCTCGCCGTGACGCGCGCGGGCTCGCGCGGCGCCGGCATCCTGCATCTGGCCTACCGCCCGCGCCGGCGCGAGCACCCGCCGCTGGCGCTGGTCGGCAAGGGCGTGTGCTTCGACACCGGCGGCGTCAACCTCAAGCCCGCGCGCCACATGCAGGGCATGCATGCCGACATGCAGGGAAGCGCGGTCGTCCTCGGCACGCTCGCCGCGCTGACCGAGCTCCGCTGGCCGGGGCCGGTGGACGCCTGGCTCGCCATCGCCGAGAACCTGGTCGGCCCCGAGGCCTACCGCCCCCACGAGGTGGTGCGCGCCGCCGACGGCACGGCCATCGAGGTGGTGCACACCGACGCCGAGGGCCGCATGCTGCTCGCCGATGCGCTCGCGCTCGCCGCGCGCGCACGGCCCGCCGCCATCCTCGACTACGCGACGCTCACGGGCGCGTGCATCTACGCCCTTGGCCCGCGCATGAGCGGCGTGTTCAGCAACCGCGAGGCGCTGCACGCGCCGCTGGTGGAGGCCGGACGCGAGAGCGGCGAGCGCGTCTGGCCCTTCCCGACCGAGCCCGACTACGACGAGGCGCTGCGCAGCGAGGTCGCCGACGTCAGGCAGTGCACCCTCGAAGGCGAGGCCGACCACATCCTCGCCGCGCGCTTCCTCTCGCGCTTCGTCCCGAAGGAGATCCCCTGGGTGCACGTGGACCTCGCCGCCGCCGAGCACAAGGGGGGGCTGGCGCACGTACCCACGCGCTTCACGGGCTTCGGCGTGCGCTGGACGCTCGCCCTGCTGGGCGATCCCGCGCGCCGCGCCCGCCTGCTGGAGACGGCGGAATGAGACCCGCGGTGGCTCGGGCGTGCGCCGCCGGCGGCGCTCAGTGGCCCATGCCGCCGAACATCAGCTTCATGCCCGCCATGCCGGCCATGCCGAGCAGCGCGAGCACCAGGAAGACGATGGCGGCCACGCCGCCGACCGTGAAGAAGGTCTTGAGCTTGCCCATCGCCTGCGCGGCCGCCCCGCCGTCGCCGCCCTCGGCGCGGTCCAGGGCCGTGGCGGCCTGGAACAGGACCACGCCGAGCCAGATGGGCAGCCAGGCGACGAGGATCCCCCAGATGGAGGGGACCATCAGGACGCCCTCGATGACGAGGAGCACCGCCAGCACCTTCATCCAGGTGCGGGCCTCCATGAGGGGCGCGAGGACGTTGCTTTCGCTGCTCATGCGCCGTCTTCCTCCGCGGGTGGATTCCGGTACGATGCCGGGCATACGGTAGCCGGAAGCGGCCGCCGCCGCCAGCGCCCGGAGCCTCGCCCATGCAGCTCACGCTGACCCGCCCCGACGACTGGCACGTGCATCTGCGCGACGGCGACGTGCTCGCGCGCGCGCTCCCCCACACGGCCGCGCGCTTCCGCCGCGCGGTGGTGATGCCGAACCTGAGGCCGCCGGTGGCGACGGCGGAGGCGCTGCGCGCCTACCGCGCGCGCATCCTCGCGGCGCTGCCGCCCGGGGCGGACTTCGAGCCCCTGATGACGCTCTATCTCACGGACCGCACGACGCCGGACGAGGTCGCCGCAGCGGCCGCGGCGGGCGCCTTCGCCGCCAAGCTCTATCCCGCCGGCGCCACCACGCACTCGGATGCCGGCGTGACGGACCTGCGGCGCCTGGACCCCGTGCTCGAGGCGCTCGCCGAGCATGGGCTCGCGCTGCTGGTGCACGGCGAGGTCACGGACCCGGACGTGGACGTCTTCGACCGCGAGGCGGTCTTCGTCGAGCGCGAGCTCGCGCCGCTCGTCGAGCGCCACCCGCGCCTGCGCGTGGTGCTCGAGCACGTGACCACGGCCGAGGGCGTGGCCTTCGTGCGCGAGGCGCCGCCGCGCGTGGCGGCCACCGTCACCGCCCATCATCTCCTGATGAACCGCAACGCGCTCTTCGCCGGCGGGCTGCGCCCGCACCACTACTGCCTGCCCGTGCTCAAGCGCGAGCGCCACCGCCGCGCCCTGCTCGAGGCGGTGGCCGAGGGCCACCCGCGCTTCCTCCTCGGCACCGATAGCGCCCCGCACCCGGCCCGCGCCAAGGAGAGCGCCTGCGGCTGCGCCGGCATCTACACCGCGCACGCGGCGCTCGAGCTCTACGCCGAGGCCTTCGAGGAAGCGGGCGCCCTCGACCGGCTCGAGGCCTTCGCCGCCTTCCACGGCCCGGACTTCCACGGCCTGCCGCGCAACACGGGCACCGTGACCCTCGTGCGCGAGCCCTGGACCGTGCCCGAGGCCTACGGCGAGGGGCCCGAGCGCGTCGTGCCCCTGCGCGCTGGCGCCACGGTGCGCTGGCGCCTGGCTGGCGGCAGCGGAATGTGACGCGGCTCACACCGCGAGGCCGGTCGCCCGGGCGACGATCCCGGCCGTCCCGCCACAGGGAGGAAAGACGCGATGAAGGAACGTCGTTCCCCGAACGCCCTGCGCGTGCTCGCCGCCCTCGCCCTGCTTGCCGCCGCGGCGGCGGCCCGCGCCGGTGACCCGAAACTCTGGGTGGGCTTCTACCACGAGTCGCCGGCGGCGGACCCGGACCCCACCGCCGGCCTGCTGCTCGCCTGCCTGCCGGAGCACGCGGGCACCTTCCGTGCGGTCATGGTCCTCTCCTTCACCGGCTGCACCCCGGGCATCGACGCCGGCATCGTCCAGGGACGCGTCGGACCGCGCCGGGCCGGCCGGCGCGCCGTCGAGGGGAGCTGGTCCGGGAGCGTGGACGGCCTCGCGCTCCGCGGCGCCTTCTCCGGCGTGTGGGGCGAGGGCCTGGTCCCCATCGCCGCCGGCCACCACGCCGGCACGCTGCACCTGCAGGGCGAATGGTCGCTCGACGGCGGCGGGCGCTGGGTGGGCGCTCCCGGGCCCGGCTCCTGCGGCTACCACGTGGGCGGCCGCGGGCACTGGCGGCTGGTGCCGCCCGACACCGCCACCCACGGCATCGTCCTCGCCCGGCACGACACCTGGAGCGAGGTCGGCTCCGGTCACCTCAACCTCGGCTGGCATTCGCCCCTGCCGGCGGACGCCTACGTGCTGGCGGTGATCCAGCCGAAGGCCTTCTGCCGCGAGCTCGGGCGCACCGGGGGCGATCCGGCGCGGCTCGCCGCCGCCCTCCCGCGGGTGCTCGCCTGGGCCGGGGCCACCGACGCCACCCGCATCCACCTCGGCGGCGGACCGCGCTACGCGCGGGTGCCGCCCGGGCACACGGTGCTCGAGGCCTTCCGCGGCACGGCACGCCTGCAAGGCACGCCGGGGCTGCCTTCCCCGCTGGCGGTCCTCATGCCGGGCCGTGGGCTGCTCAGCGCCGGCGGCCTGCAGCGGGCGGTCGGCGTGGCGAGCATGTACGTGCGCCCCTCCACCGCCCTAGGGGCCACCGCGCCCGACCGTCTCCCGGACTGGGCGCACTGACCTGGCAGGTTACGGGAGACGGGAAAGAAACGGCCGCGCCCGAAGGGCGCACCAACCCTCGTCTCCCGATACCCGCCTCCC
>WFOW01000295.1 GCA_015487895.1 Gammaproteobacteria bacterium
TGGTAGCATGGTGCGCCGGCCGTCGGCGGAGACTTCCATGAGCCAGGTGCGGTTTCCCGGCCTCGAGGCGCTGGGTCTGGACTACGGCGCGCTGCGCACCGCCGAGGGGCTGGCGCGCCTGGATGCAGCCTTCCGCGAGCGCCTGGCGCGGGACGACCCCGCGCTCGCCGAGGCGCTCGCGCGCTACCGCGATGGCCCGGAGCCGCCGCGCGACCGTGCGACCAGCGGGCTGCTGCTGCGGCTCGCCCCGCACGTCGAGGGCTTCGTCGCCTGGCTCTTCGGCATCGAGGCCGAGCTCGCCGCCTCGCGCGCCGCGACGCTTGCCGAGAACGCGGTGGCGCGCTTCAAGGAGCAGTACGTGCTGCGGCGCGCGCGGCGCCTGCGCCCGCCCTTCCGCCACGGCTTCGCCGAGCTCGACGGCTGGCTCGAGGGCGAGCTGCGCGGGGCGGGCCTCGATGCCGCCGACCGCGAGCTGGCGGTGGCCCGCTTCGGGCTGGCGCTGCTCGAGAACGAGGGCGCCAACGCCGCCCTGGTCGAGCGCCTCGCCGAGTGGTGCGCGCTGGCCCTGCACGATCCGGAGGGCCGGCGCGCGGTGCGCGGGTGGGTGAGCTTCCGGCTGCCCCGGCGCGTCGACCACGCGCGCCTCGTGCCGGTGGAGTGCCGCGAGGACGCCGCCGGGCGGCGCTGCATCGGCGAGGCCACGCACCTCAGGCGCCGCGACGGCTTCGCGCTCACGGACCCGCGCATGAGCGCGCGCGAGGTGCAGGACCAGGTCCACTACTGCGTCTACTGCCACACGCACGAGGGCGACTTCTGCTCGCGCGGCTTCCCGGAGCGCAAGGACGATCCCGGACGCGGCTTCAAGGTGAACCCCCTCGGGGTGGTCCTCACCGGCTGCCCGCTCGAGGAGCGCATCTCCGAGATGCATCACCTCAAGCGCGAGGGCCGCACCATCGCCGCCCTCGCCATGGCCATGGCCGACAACCCCATGCTGCCCGCCACCGGCCACCGCATCTGCAACGACTGCATGAAGGCCTGCATCTACCAGAAGCAGGAGCCGGTGGACATCCCGCAGATCGAGACGCGCGTGCTGGTCGACGTGCTGGCGCTGCCTTGGGGCGTGGAGGTCTACGACCTGCTCGCGCGCTGGAACCCGCTGCGGCGCGCCCAGCACGTGATGAAGCCCTGGAACGGCCGCCGGGTGCTGGTCGCGGGCATGGGGCCCGCGGGCTTCACCATGGCGCACCACCTCACCATGGAAGGCTGCGCGGTGGTCGGGATCGACGGCCTCAAGATCGAGCCCCTGCCCGAGGCCTGGGTGCGCGGGCCGGTGCGCGACTGGCAGGAGCTCGTCGAGCCGCTGGACCGGCGCGTGCTCTACGGCTTCGGGGGCGTCGCCGAGTACGGCATCACGGTGCGCTGGGACAAGAACCTGCTCAAGCTCGTCTACCTGACGCTCGCGCGCCGGCCCACCTTCCAGGTCTTCGGCGGCGTGCGCTTCGGCGGCACGCTGACGGTGGAGGACGCCTGGGAGCTCGGCTTCGACCACGTGGTCAACGCCTGCGGCACGGGGCTGCCGCGCGTGCTCGGCATCGGCAACAGCCTCGCGCGCGGCATGCGCCAGGCGAGCGATTTCCTCATGGCCCTGCAGCTCACGGGCGCGGCCAAGGAGGACAGCCTCGCCAACCTGCAGGTGCGCATGCCGGCGGTCGTGATCGGCGGGGGGCTGACGGCGGTCGACACCGCCACCGAGGTGCAGGCCTACTACATCCGGCAGGTGGAGAAGATCGCCGCCCGCTACGAGCGCCTGGTGGAGGCCTACGGCGAGGCCGAGGTGCGCGCGCGCCTCGAGGAGGAGGACCGCGCCATCCTCGACGAGCTCCTCGAGCACGCGGCGCAGGTGCGCGCCGAGCGCGCGCGCGCGGCGGCCGCGGGCGAGGCGCCGGACTTCGTGCCCCTGCTGCGGCGCTGGGGCGGGGTGACGATCTGCTACCGCCGCGGGCTCAACGAGTCGCCGGCCTACATCCGCAACCACGAGGAGATCGTCAAGGCCATGGAGGAGGGGATCTACTACCGCGAGGGCCTCGATCCCCTGCGCCTGGAGCTCGACCGCTGGGGACACGTCGAGCGCGTCGTCTTCCGCCGGCGCCGCAAGGAGGCGGGCCGCTGGCTCGACACGCGCGAGGAGGTGCGCCTGCCGGCGCGCTCGGTCTTCGTCGCCGCGGGCGCACTGCCCAACACGCTCTACGAGCGCGAGCACCCGGGCACCTTCGCCCTCGACGAGGACCACTTCCGGCCCCACGTGCTGCAGCCCGACGGCCTGCAGCCCGTGTCCGTCGCCGCCCACTGCAAGGAGCCGGTCTTCGGCCCCTTCACCTCCTACGAGCGCGACGGCCGCCTGGTGAGCTTCGTCGGCGACACCCACCCGGTCTTCC
>WFOW01000296.1 GCA_015487895.1 Gammaproteobacteria bacterium
CCATGTGCTTCCGTGTGCATAGCGCCGTGGGCACGGGCGCGCAGCGCAGTCGCGGCCCATCGGCGCGCGCGCCCGCAGGCGGCATGGCCGGCCATGTTCCGGCCACCGGCCTCGGCCTAGCGCCCGAAGCCACGCACGGCGGGCGCGCCATCCCGCGGCCGTCCCTGGCCGCGGGGAAGCCATGAAAATGGAATTTTTCAGGGCTTCTTGGTATGTTGGCGCCCACCGGGTTGCACCCGCTCCGGCTCCGCTGGCCAGGCCCAGATGACGCGCTACGTCTTCATCACCGGCGGTGTGGTCTCCTCCCTCGGGAAGGGCATCGCCGCCGCCTCCCTCGGTGCGCTACTCGAGGCCCGCGGGCTCAAGGTGACCATGATCAAGCTGGATCCCTACATCAACGTGGATCCCGGCACCATGAGCCCCTTCCAGCACGGCGAGGTCTTCGTCACCGAGGACGGCGCCGAGACCGACCTCGACCTCGGCCACTACGAGCGCTTCGTGCGCACCCGCATGACGCGGCGCAACAACTGGACCACGGGGCGGATCTACGCCTCGGTGATCCGCAAGGAGCGCCGCGGCGACTACCTCGGCGGCACCGTCCAGGTCATCCCCCACATCACGGACGAGATCAAGCAGGCCATCCGCGAGGGCGCCGAGGGGGCCGACGTCGCCATGGTCGAGATCGGCGGCACCGTGGGCGACATCGAGTCGCTGCCCTTCCTCGAGGCCATCCGCCAGATGGGCATCGAGCTGGGCCGCGACCGGGCCCTGTTCCTGCACCTGACGCTGGTGCCCTACATTCCGACCGCCGGCGAGATCAAGACCAAGCCCACGCAGCACTCGGTCAAGGAGCTGCGCTCCATCGGCATCCAGCCCGACGTGCTGCTGTGCCGCGCCGACCGCGTCATCCCGCCCGAGGAGCGGCGCAAGATCGCGCTCTTCACCAACGTCGAGGAGCGCGCCGTCATCTCCGCGGTGGACGTGGACACCATCTACCGCATCCCGCTGCTCCTGCACGAGCAGGGCCTCGACGACATCGTCGTCGAGAAGCTCGGCATCGAGGCGGGCCCCGCCGACCTCGGCGAGTGGGAGCGCGTGGTCGAGGCCCTGCGCCACGCCACGGGCGAGGTCACGGTGGCCATGGTGGGCAAGTACGTCAACCTCGCCGACGCCTACAAGTCGCTCAACGAGGCCCTGGTGCACGCGGGCCTGCACACCTCCACGCGGGTCGACATCCGCTACGTGGACTCCGAGCGCATCGAGCAGGAGGGGGCCGAGGCGCTGCTCGCCGGCGTCGACGCCATCCTCGTGCCGGGGGGCTTCGGCCAGCGCGGGGTCGAGGGCAAGATCGAGGCGGCGCGCTACGCGCGCGAGCAGGGCATCCCCTACCTCGGCATCTGCCTCGGCATGCAGGTGGCCGTGATCGAGTTCGCCCGCCACCGCGCGGGGCTCGAGGGCGCGCACAGCACCGAGTTCCGGCCCGACACGCCCCATCCCGTCATCGCCCTGGTGACGGAGTGGACCACGCCCGACGGGCGCGTGGAGCGGCGCAGCGAGGACTCCGACCTCGGCGGCACCATGCGCCTCGGCGGCCAGCCCTGCCGCCTGAAGGCGGGCACGCTCGCGCGCCGCATCTACGGGCGCGAGGTGATCGTCGAGCGCCACCGCCACCGCTACGAGTTCAACAACCGCTACCGCACTGCCATGGAGGAGGCGGGCATGGTGATCTCGGGCACCTCGCTCGACGGCAACCTGGTGGAGATCGTCGAGCTGCCCGACCACCCCTGGTTCTTCGCCTGCCAGTTCCATCCGGAGTTCACCTCCACGCCGCGCGACGGCCACCCCCTGTTCAAGGGCTTCGTCGAGGCCGCGCGCGCGCGCCGCGAGCTCACGGCCCGCGAGCAGGTGGCCAGCGCATGAGCCCCGCCCCGTCCCAGGCCGCCCCGGGCGCGGGCGCGGCCCGCATGGAGCTGTGCGGCTTCGAGGTGGGGCTCGACCGGCCCTTCTTCCTGATCGCCGGCCCCTGCGTGATCGAGGGCGAGGGGCTCGCGCTGGAGACGGCGGCGGCGCTGCGCGAGATCACCGCCCGCCTCGGCATCCCCTTCGTCTACAAGTCCTCCTTCGACAAGGCCAACCGCTCCTCGCACCGCAGCTTCCGCGGCCCCGGCCTGGAGGAGGGCCTGCGCATCCTCGAGCGCGTGCGCGAGGAGGTCGGCGTGCCGGTGCTCACCGACGTGCACGAGGACACGCCGCTGGACGAGGTCGCGGCGGTCGTCGACGTGCTGCAGACGCCGGCCTTCCTGTGCCGCCAGACCAACTTCATCCAGAACGTCGCCCGACGCGGGCGTCCCGTGAACATCAAGAAGGGGCAGTTCCTCTCGCCGTGGGAGATGGCGAACGTGGTGGAGAAGGCGCGCGCCGCCGGCAACGACCGCATCCTGGTGTGCGAGCGCGGCGTGAGCTTCGGCTACAACAACCTGGTCTCGGACATGCGCGCGCTCGCCGTCATGCGCGCGACCGGCTGCCCCGTGGTCTTCGACGCCACCCACTCGGTGCAGCTCCCGGGCGGGCGCGGGGAGAGCTCCGGCGGCCAGCGCGAGTTCGTGCCGGTGCTGGCGCGCGCCGCCGTGGCGGCCGGCGTCTCCGGGCTCTTCATGGAGACCCACCCCGACCCGGAGCGGGCGCTCTCCGACGGGCCCAACGCCTGGCCGCTCGGGCGCATGGAGGCGCTGCTCGAGACCTTGAAGGCGCTCGACGAAGCCGTAAAATCCCGCCCCTTCATCGAGCACGAGCTGGGCCTGGGCGCGTGAGCGCGGCGCCGCCGCGCACCCGCGCCGCCGCCCGGAAGGGGGAGCCGTGACCGCCGCCATCCGCGACATCCGCGCGCGCGAGATCCTCGACTCGCGCGGCAACCCCACCGTCGAGGCCGACGTGCTGCTCGAGGACGGCAGCCTCGGCCGCGCCTCGGTGCCCTCGGGCGCCTCCACGGGCAGCCGCGAGGCGGTGGAGCTGCGCGACGGCGACCCCGCGCGCTACGGCGGCAATGGGGTGCTGAAGGCGGTCGGGCACGTGCGCGGGCCCATCCGCGAGGCCCTGCTGGGGCGCGACGCCCTCGACCAGCAGGGGCTCGACCGCACCATGATCGAGCTCGACGGCAGCCCCAACAAGGGGCGCCTCGGCGCCAACGCCATCCTCGCCGTCTCGCTCGCGGCGGCGCACGCGGCGGCGGCCTCGCGCGGGCTCGCCCTCCACGAGCACCTGGCCGCGCTCGCCGGCGCCGGCGGGCGCCAGCCGCTGCCGGTGCCGCTCATGAACATCCTCAACGGCGGCGCCCACGCCGACAACCGCGTGGACGTGCAGGAGTTCATGATCGTGCCGCTGGGCGCGCCGAGCCTCGCCGAGGCGGTGCGCTGGGGGGCAGAGGTCTTCCACGCCCTCAAGGGCGTGCTGCGCGCGCGCGGCCTCGGCACGGGCGTGGGCGACGAGGGCGGCTTCGCGCCGGACCTGCCCTCCAACGCGGCGGCGCTCGACGTCATCCTCGAGGCGATCGCCAAGGCCGGCTACGAGCCGGGACGCGACGTGGCGCTCGCGCTCGACGTCGCCGCCAGCGAGCTGCACCGTGACGGGCGCTACCATCTCGAGGCCGAGGGGCGCACGCTCGACGCCGAGGGCATGGTGCGGCTGCTGGCCGACTGGGTCGAGCGCTATCCCATCGTCTCGATCGAGGACGGCATGGCCGAGGACGACTGGGAGGGCTGGCGCATGCTGACCGAGGCGCTCGGGGGG
>WFOW01000297.1 GCA_015487895.1 Gammaproteobacteria bacterium
TCGGGCGCTGCTCATCGGCGGTAGATGATCGGGCTCCGCTCCTGTCTCTCGGGTGCGCGCGCGGGCGGCGGCGCGGGGCGCGCGGGCGCGGGCGCAGCCTCCGCCGCCTCCTGCGCGGGCCGTGCCGCGGGCGCGGCGGGCGGCTCGGCGGGCCGCAGGCGCGCGGCCCACCAGCCGGCCGCCGCCGCGGCGCCGGCGGCGAGCGCCGCCGCCAGCCACCAGGCCGCCCGCCGGGCCGCCGCGCGCCGGCGCGCGGCCTGCGTCACGCGCCGCTCGATCGCCGCGAGCCGCGCCGGATCCGGCTCCGGCAGGGCCTCGAAGGCCGCCTCGAGCCGGGCGGCGAGGGGGTCGCGTCCCTCCGCGCTCATGGGCCGCACTCCCGCCAGGCCGCCCGCAGGCGCGCCAGCGCCTCGGCCGCCTTGCGGCGCACGGTGCCCTCCGGCAGGCCGAGGGCGGCGGCGATCTCCCGGTGCGTCATCCCGATCCAGTAACGCATGAGCACGATGTCCTGCTCGTCGCCGTCGAGCCGCTCGCGCACCAGCCGGCGCAGGGCCTCGTGCTCGGCCGGGTCGCCGCCCGTGGCCGCCTCGGGCGGGTCGGGCGCGAGCCGCCGGGCGGTGGCCTGGCGGCGCTGGTGGTCCACCAGCAGGTTGAGGGCGATGCGGTACAGCAGCGCGCGCGGCGCGCTCGGGTCGCGGCAGGCGGTGCGCGTCAGGCGCAGGAAGGCCTCGGCGAGGAGGTCGTAGGCGGTCTCGGGGTCGGCGCCGCGCGCGACGAGCAGCTTCCACAGGCGCGGCGCCTCGGCGCGGTAGAAGGCGGCGAAGGCCTCCTCGTCGCCCTCCCGGCACCAGCGGCGGACGAGGGCGTCGGTGGCGGCCACGCGCTCAGGCGAGCGGGGAGAGGTCGAGGCGCGCGCCGGCGAGCGCCTCCGGCTCAAGCGCGCGCGCCTCGGCGAGCGGCAGGCGCTCGATGCGGCGGTAGCCTTCGGGGCCCGGCCCGCGGTGGATCTCCAGCCGCCCCGCCTCCAGGTCCACGAGCCACGCCTCCGGGATGCCGTGGCGGGCGTACAGGGGGAGCTTGACCTCGCGGTCCCAGCCTGCGGTGGTGTCCGCCACCTCGACGACCAGGAGCACGTCCTCCGGGCCGGGGTGGGCGTCGCGGTACCAGTCCGCGCGGGGCCGCAGCAGCGCCAGATCCGGCTGCGGCTCGGAGCGCTCGCCCAGGCGGATCGGGCTCTGGCAGCGGACGATCGCCCGTCCCCCCGCCACCTCGCTGAGCTTGGACAGGATCCAGTCCACGGCACCCGCGTGCCGACTTCCTATCGGCGCCATCTCGTACAGCTCTCCCTCGATCAGCTCCACGCGGTCGTCCTCGCCGAGGATCCCGGCCTCGGCCAGGCGGTGGTAGTCGGCCACCGTCCAGCGGTGCCGGCGGACCGGGGGCGCCTCGCGCACGCTCGCCATCGTCTCAGCCCTCCCGCGGCCACACCGCCGCGCCGTCGATCGCGACGCGGCGGCCCTCGATCTCCGTGGACCAGGTCTCGTTGCCGATCTCGGCCACCTTGCGGTAGCGGCCCGCCTCGAGCGCGTGGACGCGGAGCTTGCGCTGGTCCGGATAGGCGAGCAGGTACCACGGCACGCCCTCCTCGGCGTAGAGGGCGGCCTTGATGCGCTCGTCGCGCCGCGCCGACTCCGGCGAGACGACCTCGATGACGAGCGCCGGCGTGCGGGTCACCCGCTCGCCCCGCACGCCGCACACCACCATCACGTCGGGACGCACGACGGTGTCGGCGCTGACCGTCCAGTCCGTCTCCATGAGCGCGAGGCAGCGCGGGCAGCCTTCGAGCGCCTCGTCGAGCTGGCGGGCGAGCCGCAGGGTCGCGCGCTGGTGCGCGACGCCCGGCGAGGGCGTCATCGCGAGCGGCTGGCCGCGAACGAGTTCCCAGTCGCCCTCCCAGCGGGCGTGGTCCTCGACGGTGTAGCGCTCCAGGGGCTCCATGGTCACGTCACATCGGCCTTCCGCTCCGATTCCAGCACCGGCCCGGGGGGCTGTCAAACGTGTCCGCGCCGCCTCACCGTGGCTTGACCACGGCGGTGACGGTGCGTCGCACCTGGTCCTCGGCGCTGCCGCGCGTGGCCGTCACGGTCAGGCGCACGAGCTCGTAGGGCGGACCGCCGCCCTCGGTGAAGGGCCCGCCCATGGCGTCGCACCGGACCGTGACCGTGAAGCCCTCGACGTCGAAGCTCGCCCCGTTCGTGTCGCAGGCCGTGGTGGCCTTCTCCTTGACGATCGCCCACTCGAGCCCCGAGAGCGCCGCGAACCAGGCGCGCGCGCCCTGGACGCTGAGCGCCGGCACCTGGTGCTGGACGCTCGTCACCGTGACGAGGTAGGCCCCGAGCGCGGCCAGCACCACGATGAGGAAGATCGCCCCCACCAGGGACATGCCCCGCTGGCGCGCGCCCGCCGCGATGCGCTCCCGTACCCTCATGGCTGGTTCGGCACGTGGGCCTGCTGGAGCAGCGTCACGGACTCGCCCGCCTCCGTGACGGTGAGGGTGGCGGTCACGAGCCCCGCGCGCGTGCTGCTGCCGGGGCTGTAGGTGAAGCGGCAGGCGCTGACGCGGTCCACCACCAGCGGCGGGCTCGGCGCCAGGCTCAGCGGCGGCGAGGCGGGGTCGGTGGGCTGGGTCGCCTCGATGCGGTAGTCCTGGTAGCGGCGGATGGTGCCGGCCGTCAGGTCGCAGTGGAAGGTCACGGGCGTGTCCACGACGTAGAAGCGCTGCTGCGGCGAGGGGTAGGGGAAGGCGCGCCCCGAGGAGAAGCTGAGGTTGTTGAAGCGGATATGGTCCGAGCCGTCGGCCGCGCCGTCGTCGACCACCGCCGTGATGGTCGCCATGTTGTCGCGCGCCCAGGCGTTCGCGCCGGGCTGGCCGGTGTTGTAGACCACCAGGCAGTCCGCGCGCCCCTGCACGCAGTCGTTCGGGCCGGGGCCGGTGTCGATCTCCGCGAGGCGCTGGAGCTGGCCGACCACGTCGAAGCGGTCGTCGGGGCTCGAGGGCGTGAAGCGCAGGGGGTCGCCCGGGGGACGGGCGCGGTAGCGCCCGCCCTCGAGCACGCGCAGGAACTCGATGCAGCGCCCGGAGCAGGCGACGCGGATGCTGTTCGGCAGCGCCTGGCGCAGCTCGCGGATCATGTGCTTGAGCGCCGTGTCGGCGGCGTCGACCAGCTCGGCGCGCCGCGCGGTATCGACGAAGCCTTTCACGGGCCCGGCGATGAAGCGCGCGGCGATGCCGGCCACGATCCCGGCGATCACGATCACCACGATCATCTCCACGAGCGTCAGGCCCGCCCCGCTGCGCGGGGCCCGTTCGGCCCGCGCGCCTCTCGCCGCCCGTCTCCCGTCGCACACCATCGTCAGTAGCTCATCCGCCAGCCGGCGACCTTCACGTCGAGCCAGCCCACGTTGTCGTGGGTCACCCGCACCTCGATGCGCCGGCCGGCCACGCCGTTGAGCGTCGCGTCGGCCACGCTCACCTGCACGTTGTAGGCCTCGAGCCCGGCGATGGGGTTCCCGTTGCGGTCCACCGCGCCGGCGGTGTCGCTCAGGCCGTTGTAGTCGCACACGTCGTCGTAGGTCGCCCGCGTCTCGCCCGGCTCCGGCCCGCAGCCCGTCTCGCCGTCGGGGTCGGCGTAGGCCGCGAGCGTGATCTCCTCCAGGTAGGACTGGGCGATGGCCACCGCCTGCTCGGTGAGCATGGGGTCGGCGCCGTGGCGCGTGGCCTGCGTCAGCGCCGCGAGCACCCCCGCCACCGCGATGCTGATCACCACGATGGCGACGACGAGCTCCACCAGCGTCATGCCCCCGGCCCGCGGCCGGCCCCCGCGCATGCCCCGCTCAGTGCACATAGCCCGTCACGTGCTCCACGGTCACGGCCTCGCCGCCCACGCTGACGCTCGCGGGGCCCGCGAGCGCCGCGCCGCTACCGGCGTCGTGGGGGCGGCCCCCGGAATCGAACCAGACGTCGAGGCTCCCGCTCACGGCCACGCCCGAGGGCGTGGCGCCCGAGAAGGCGCCGCCCCCGTCCGGGCGGCGCACGTCGGTGTTGAAGTCCGCGGTGCCGGTGCACGAGTCGCTGCGCCGCAGGCGGTAGCCCGCCGCGTCCACGGTGGCGCGCACGTTGCAGCCCGAGGCGATGGCGTGCTTGTGCGCGTAGCGCAGCGCCGCGCGCACGCTCTCGCGGTAGCCGCGCGCCTCGAAGGCCGAGCGGTCGACGAAGCGCGCGAAGGCCGCGACCGCCAGGATCCCCGCCAGCACGATCACGATCACCAGCTCCACCAGCGTGAAGCCTCTCGGACGTGCAGGAAGTGCGATCGGGCCCGTTCTGTCCGGCTGCCGGCGCATGCGTCTCGTTCCGCTCAGGCCGCTGCGCTCACTCTGTCATGAAAACGGCTCGGCGCTCCGTCTTGCTCGGGCAGGCTTGTCATTTATTTTCCATTATGCCATATACAAAGAATATGACAGAATCTGGGATTCAACCCCCATGCGACAATGAGCGGCACGCTCTGCGCCTCGGGCCGCATGGACGAGTGGTCATCCCCGCGCCGCTGAGACGTCGTCTCGGCCTGAAGCCGGGTGACGTGCTCGTCGGCTGGCTGGAGGGCGACCGTCTCGTGCTGCGCCCGCGCGCGGCCGTGGAGGCGGAGCTGTGGGAGATGTTCGCCCGCGAGGAGGGAAGCCTGGCGGAAGCGCTCATCGCCGACAGGCGCCGGGAGGCGGAGCGGGAACGTGGGGAGGGATAGCCCGGATCCCGTGGTGCTCGATGCCTCGGCCATCCTCGCCTACCTGCAGCGCGAGCCGGGCTACGAGCGCGTGCGCGGCGCATTGGCCGGCGGCGGCGCGGTCGTCGCCTCGGTGAATCTCGCGGAGGTGGCGGCCAAGGTGGCCGCCCGGGGCCACGATGCCTGTGCCGTCGTAGGCCGTCTCGAGGCGCTGGGCCTGCGGGTGGAAGAATTCACGCGCGCGGACGCGCTGGAGGCCGGCGCGCTGCGCGCGCTCGCGCCGTGGCTCTCGCTGGGCGATTGCGCCTGTCTCGCGCTCGCGCGCCGGCGCGGTGCGCCCGTGCTCACCGCCGACCGCGCCTGGTCGAAGCTCGACCTCGACGCACCCGACGTCGAGCTGCTGCGGTAGGCACATGCGGCGCTGCGGGTGGCGCCGTGCCGCGGGCCGGAAGGCGGGCCGAGCGGAGGGCCGGCCGGACGAAGGCGAACACCACGCACGGGAGGATGCCGTGGACGAGACCGAGGCCATCCTGGAAGCATTGCGCGCGGTTTGGCGGGACTGGTCCGGCGCCCGCCGCACGTTCCGCAACGAGCCCGAGATGCAGTGCGAGATGCGCCAGGCATTGCTGCGCCGGCTGCAACGGTCCGGATCGACGCTCGACGTGGCGCTCGAATACCGGGTTCCGGGCATCCCCAAAGGCCGGAACACGATGGCGAGGGCCTGCTACGACGTTGCTGTCGTTGCTGGTAAAGGGCAGCACGAGCGCCCTGTCGCCCTGATCGAGCTGTCGTACGGCGACACCAACGTTGCCCATGCGCTACACAACGGCGAGCTCAAGCTATTGGGATACTGCAATGGCCGGCATAAGCGTACCGGCGGTTCTTATGCGGAGA
>WFOW01000298.1 GCA_015487895.1 Gammaproteobacteria bacterium
CCTCCCGACCCTCGCCTCTCGCCGCTTCGCGGAGTGCGCGGGAGACGGGTTACGGGTGACGGGTGACCGTACACCGTAGCCTGCAACCCGTAACCCGTCTCCTCGCCTCCCGACCCCCGTCTCCCGCCACTCTCGATTGTGGGAGGGGCTTCCAGCCCCGATTCAAGAAAGCCGCGCGCGAAGCGCGCACCGACCCTCGCCTCTCGACCCCCGTCTCCCGCCTCCGCCACTCACGGTCCACCGCGGACCGCACACCGTGCACCGTCAACCCGCGCGCCCCTTCAGCTCCCGCAGCCGGCGGCGGTCGCGGCCCCCGGGCCTGCGCGCGGGGGCAAGGCGCTCGCGCCGGCGCGCCTCGCGCGCGGCCTCGCGCGCCGCGCGGCTCTCGGGCGTCTCCTCGTAGAGCGTGCGGGCCACCTCGGCCGGCCCGCGGCGTGCGCTCAGCGCGCGCACGGTCACCACCCAGCGCTGACCGCTGCGCTGGATCTCGAGGCGGTCGCCCGGGCGCACCAGGCGCGAGGGCTTCACGCGCCGGCCGTTGACGTGCACCTTGCCGCCGCTCACCGCCTCGGCGGCATTGCCGCGCGTCTTGAAGAAGCGCGCCGCCCACAGCCAGCGGTCGATGCGCAGCCCCTCGGCCTCCGGCGCGGGGGTCCCGGCGGCCTGCCGGTCAGGCGGCGTGCGCCGGCGCCTTCCCACTGCGCCCTCCTGCGAGCTCCACGCCCTCGTGGGCGAGCAGCGCGAGCTTGACGCGCACCCGCCGCGGGTCGCGGCCGCCGTAGCCGCCGGGCCCCTGCGCCGCCACGACGCGGTGGCAGGGCACGAACAGCGCCACGGGATTCGCGCGCAGGGCCGAGGCCACCGCGCGCGGGGCGCTGCCGAGGCGGCGCGCGGCCTCGCCATAGGTGAGCACCGCGCCGGCGGGCACCGCCGCGAGCAGCGCGCGCAGCCGCGCGGCGAAGGGGCCGGGCGCCGGCGCGAGCGCCACGGCGGCGAGCGCCGGCGTGGCGGGATCCGCCAGGTAGGCCTCCACGGCGCGCGCGGCGGCGCGGACGCGCCGCGGCACTCCGGCGCGCGGGCGCGCATCCGGCAGGAAGGCGGCGCGCCGCACGCGGCCTTCGCCGTCGACAGCGATGCCGAACGGCCCGAAGGGCGTGGCGAGGACGGCGTCCCAGCTCATGGCGCCTCCGCTGCGGCAGCGCCGAGCCGGGCGAGGGCCTGCGCCAGCAGCGCCCGGCGCGCCGGGTCCTTCGTCACCGCGAGCAGCGCGCGGTACTGGCGGGCGGCGTCCTCGCGCAGCCCCGCGGCGGCCAGCGACTCGGCGGCGCGGTAGCGCGCGCTCCGCCCCCACGGGTCGAGGCCGCCCGCCGCGGCGAGCGCCGAGCGCAGGTAGAGCCGCGCGGCCTGCACGTGCTCGCCGAGACCGCGCCAGGAGTCCGCCATCCAGTACCAGCGCTCGCGCGCGCGGCGCGCGTCCGGCACGCGGGGGCCGGCGGCGGCGAGCACGGCCAGCGCCTCGCGGTGGCCGCCGGCCGCCTGGAGATCGAAGACCACCTGCATGAGGCGGTCGTAGCGGCTCGCGGGCCACGGCCCCTCGCCCGCGAGGAGCGCGCGCAGGGCCTCCGCCCCCTCCCGCGGACGGCCGCCGAGGACCAGCACGCGCGCGCGCCGCAGGCGCCAGTCGGTCGCGTCGACGCCGGGCGGCGGGCGGTCGAGGCCCGCCAGCACGCGCGAGGCGAGCCGCACGCGGCCCGCGGCGAGGGCGGCCCCGGCCGCGCGGTAGCGCACCGCCGGCGGCAGGGCCGCCGGGGCCGGGAAGCGCGCCGGATCGAGGAAGACCGCGCCGAGAAGCCCCTCCCCGCCCGGCAGCGCGGCGAGCGCCACGGCGAGCGCCTCGGCCGCGGCCGCCCGCACCGCCTGGGCGCCGGCATGGCGCACGAGCCAGGCGAGCAGCGCGCGGCGCAGGGCGGGCGCCGCCTCCCCCTCCCGGGCGAGGGCGAGCCAGGCGGCGTCGTCGCCCACCAGCAGGCCGCGGGCGTTGGCCTCGCGCGCGGCCGCCTCCTCCCACGCGGCCCACAGGGCGGCGAGCACGGGGCGGCCGAAGGGGTCCGCGCCTTCGGCGCGCGCACGCGCCGCGCCGAGCGGCGGCGCCGCCGCCACGGCGGCCTCGAGCGCCCGGATGCGGCCCGCCGCGTCGCCGGCCCGCGCCGCCGCCTCGGCGGCCACGCGCCAGGCGGCCGCCCGCAGCCGCGGCGCGGGCCCCTCGCGCGCAGCGAGCGCGGCCGCGCGCTTGCGCACCGCCGCCGGCGCCGCCGCGCCGGCCCGCAGGGCGGCGAGCAGCCGCCATACCGCGGCCTCCTCGCCCTCGACGCCCTCGAGCAGCTCGTGCGCCTCCGCGGGCCGGCCCAGTGCCAGCAGCAGGCGCGCGGTGGCAGTGCGCGCGAGGGCGTCGCCGGGGCCGAGGTCTTGGCGCAGCCGCCGCAGGGCCACCACGGCGGCCTCGCGGCGGCCCTCGGCGGCGTAGCACTCGACCACCAGCCGCCGCCAGCGCGCGAGCGCCGCCGCCGGGGGCGCCTCGCCGGACCAGATCAGGCGCCGCAGCAGCGCCCGCGCCTCGGCAGGCCGCCCGCGGGCGAGCAGCGCCCGCGCCCGCAGGGTCAGGGCGTGGCGGCGCAGTTCCGGGCCCGCCGCCGCCGGCAGGCGCGCGGTGCGCTCGAGCAGCGCCTCCCAGCGGCCGGCGGCCGCCAGCAGCTCCAGCCGCAGCACCTCCCACACGGCCCAGGCCCCGGGGTCGGGCTCCGGCGCCGGTGCGGCGCGGAGCGCAAGCCGCAGGGCGAGCCCGGGGGCGCCGGCGCGCGCGAGCGCGCGCACCTCGGCCGGGTCCGGCGGCGGGGCCTGCGGCGGGCCTGCGGCGTGTGCGGCGGCGGCTGCAACGGCAAGCGCGGCCGCCGCCAGCGGGCTCAGCCGACCCACACGCGCGCGTTGCGGAAGAAGCGCAGCCACGGCCCCTCCTCCGGCCAGCCGTCGGGATGCCACGAGAGCTGCACCGTGCGGAACACCCGCTCGGGGTGCGGCATGAGGATGGTGACGCGCCCGTCGCGCGTGGTGAAGCCCGTCAGCCCGCCGGGGGAGCCGTTGGGGTTGTACGGGTAGCGCTCGGCGGGGCGCCGGTGGCCGTCCACGTAGCGCAGCGCCGCGATCCCTTCGGCGAGCGCGGCCTCGGGGCCGCCGGGCTCGTCGAAGCGCGCGCGCCCCTCGCCGTGCGCGACCGCCACCGGCAGGATGGAGCCCGCCATGCCGCGCAGGAAGATCGAGGGGCTGTCGAGCACCTCCACCTGCACCAGGCGCGCCTCGAACTGCTCGGAGCGGTTGCGCACGAAGCGCGGCCAGTGGTCGGCGCCGGGGATGATGGGCGCGAGCCGCGCCAGCATCTGGCAGCCGTTGCACACGCCCAGGGCGAAGGTGTCCCCGCGCGCGAAGAAGGCCTCGAAGGCCTCGCGCGCCCGCGGGTTGTGCAGGATGGTGGCCGCCCAGCCGCCGCCGGCGCCGAGGACGTCGCCGTACGAGAAGCCGCCGCAGGCGGCGAGGCCCCGGAAGCCCGAGAGGTCGGCCTCGCCGCGCACCAGCGCCTCCATGTGCAGGTCCACGGCCTCGAAGCCGGCGCGCGCGAAGGCCGCCGCCATCTCGAGGTGGCCGTTGACGCCCTGCTCGCGCAGGATCGCCACCCGGGGCCGCGCCCCCGTGGCGACGTAGGGGGCGGTGACGTCCTCGGCCGGATCGAAGGTGAGGCGCGGCACCAGCCCCGGGTCGTCGCGGTCGAGCGGCAGGTCGTGCTCCTCGCGCGCGCACTCGGGGTGGTCGCGCAGCGCCTGCATGCGGTAGCTCGTCTCCTGCCAGGCGCGCTGCAGCTCGACGCGGTCCTCGTCGAGCAGCGTGCGGGCGCCGTGGCGCACCACCACGCGGTCGTCGGCGCGGGGGCTGCCCACGAGGTGGGTGTGGCGCCCGAGCCCGGCCTCGCGGAAGGCGGCGAGCACGCGCTCGCGGTCGGCGCGGCGCACCTGCAGCACCGCGCCCAGCTCCTCGCTGAACAGCGCCGCCACGGGGTCCGGCCCGAGGGCGTCGAGCGCGACGTCGAGGCCGCAGCGCGCGGCGAAGGCCATCTCGCACAGCGTCACGAGGAGCCCGCCGTCGGAGCGGTCGTGGTAGGCGAGCAGCAGGCCGCGCTCGTTGAGCGCCTGCACGGTCTCGAAGAAGGCGCGCAGCGCGCGCGGGTCGTCGAGGTCCGGCGGGTGGCGGCCGATGGCGCCGTGCACCTGCGCCAGCGCCGAGCCGCCGAGGCGGTTGCGCCCCTTGCCGAGGTCGACCAGGACCAGGTCCGTCTCGCCCAGGTCGAGGCGCAGCAGCGGGGTGAGCGTGCGCCGCACGTCGACCACCGGCGCGAAGGCGGAGACGATCAGCGAGAGCGGCGCCGTCACCTCGCGCCGCTCGCCGTCCTCCTCCCACACGGTCTTCATCGACAGCGAGTCCTTGCCCACGGGGATGGCGATGCCGAGCGCGGGGCACAGCTCCTCGCCCACGGCGCGCACGGTGTCGTAGAGGGCGGCGTCCTCGCCCGGGTGGCCCGCCGCCGCCATCCAGTTCGCGGACAGCCGCACGTCGCCGAGGCGCCGGATGCGCGCGGCGGCGATGTTGGTCACGGCCTCGCCCACGGCCATGCGCCCCGAGGCCGGCGCATGCAGCACCGCGATCGGCGTGCGCTCGCCCATGGCCATGGCCTCTCCCGTGTGGCCCACGTAGTCGGTGGCGGTCACGGCGACGTCGGCCACCGGCGTCTGCCACGGCCCCACCATCTGGTCGCGGCACACCAGGCCCGTGACCGTGCGGTCGCCGATCGTGATGAGGAAGGTCTTGGCGGCGCAGGCGGGCAGGCGCAGCACGCGGTAGACGGCCTCGCGCAGGTCCAGGCCCTCGTGGCGGAAGGGCTCCTTGCGGAAGGGGCGGTGGCGCACGTCGCGCAGCATGCGCGGCGGCTTGCCGAGCACGACGTCGAGCGGCAGGTCCACCACCAGGCTGTCGAGCAGCCCGTCGGCCACGACCAGGCGGCCGTCGTCGGTCACCTCGCCGATCACCGCCCACGGGCAGCGCTCGCGCTCGCAGATCGCGCCGAAGCGCTCCAGGTCCTCGGGGCGCACGGCCAGCACGTAGCGCTCCTGCGCCTCGTTGCACCAGATCTCCATGGGGGACATGCCGGGGTCGTCGCAGGGGATGGCGCGCAGCTCGATGCGCGCCCCGCGCCCGCTCGCCGCCACCAGCTCGGGCACCGCGTTCGAGAGGCCGCCGGCGCCGACGTCGTGGATGGCGAGGATGGGGTTGGCCTCGCCTTGCGCCCAGCAGCGGTCGATGACCTCCTGGCAGCGGCGCTGCATCTCGGGGTTGTCGCGCTGCACGGA
>WFOW01000299.1 GCA_015487895.1 Gammaproteobacteria bacterium
GCATGCGCTTCTCGTTGCGCACGATGATGTCGGGCGCGTTCAGCTCCAGCAGCCGCTTGAGGCGGTTGTTGCGGTTGATGACGCGCCGGTAGAGGTCGTTGAGGTCGGAGGTGGCGAAGCGCCCGCCGTCGAGCGGCACCAGCGGCCGCAGGTCCGGCGGCAGCACCGGCAGCACGGTGAGCACCATCCACTCCGGCCGGTTGCCGGACTCGATGAAGGACTCGATCAGCTTGAGGCGCTTGGACAGGCGCTTGAGCTTGGCCTCCGAGCCGGTGCTGGCGATCTCGTCGCGCAGCCGCACGGCCTCGGCCTGCAGGTCGATGGTGCGCAGCAGCTCGTAGATCGCCTCCGCGCCCATGCGGGCGTCGAACTCGTCGCCGTTCTCCTCGATGGCCTCGAGGTACTGCTCGTCCGTCAGGAGCTGGCCGCGCTCGAGACGCGTCATGCCGGGGTCGATGACCACGAAGGCCTCGAAGTAGAGCACGCGCTCGAGGTCGCGCAGCGTCATGTCGAGCAGCAGGCCGATGCGCGAGGGCAGCGAGCGCAGGAACCAGATGTGGGCCACGGGGCTCGCGAGCTCGATGTGGCCCATGCGCTCGCGCCGCACCTTGGCGAGCGTGACCTCCACGCCGCACTTCTCGCACACCACGCCGCGGTGCTTGAGGCGCTTGTACTTGCCGCACAGGCACTCGTAGTCCTTGACGGGCCCGAAGATCTTGGCGCAGAAGAGCCCGTCGCGCTCCGGCTTGAAGGTCCGGTAGTTGATGGTCTCCGGCTTCTTGACCTCGCCGTAGGACCAGGAGCGGATCATCTCCGGCGAGGCGAGCCCGATGCGGATGGCATCGAAGTCCTCGACCGGCGCCTGTGCCTTGAGCAGATTCAGCAGATCTCTCATCTTCGCACCCGTTCCGCCTTCAGGCGGCCTCTGCCGCGGCATCGAGCCGCGGGCCCGCCAGACTCACTCGTCCTGCTCGAGCTCGATGTTGATCGCCAGCGCCCGGATCTCCTTCACCAGCACGTTGAAGGATTCGGGCATGCCCGGCTCCATGCGGTGGTCGCCGTCGACGATGTTCTTGTACATCTTCGTGCGGCCCTGCACGTCGTCGGACTTGACCGTGAGCATCTCCTGGAGGGTGTAGGCGGCGCCGTAGGCCTCGAGCGCCCACACCTCCATCTCGCCGAAGCGCTGGCCGCCGAACTGCGCCTTGCCGCCCAGCGGCTGCTGGGTGACGAGGCTGTAGGGCCCCGTCGAGCGCGCGTGCATCTTGTCGTCGACCAGGTGGTTGAGCTTCAGCATGTACATGTAGCCCACGGTCACCGGGCGGTCGAAGGGCTCGCCGGTGCGCCCGTCGTAGAGCGTGGTCTGGCCGTCCTCGGGCAGCCCGGCCAGCCGCAGCATGGCCTTGATCTCGTCCTCGCGCGCGCCGTCGAAGACCGGCGTCGAGACCGGGACGCCGTCGCGCAGGTTCTCGGCCAGCTCCATCACCTCCTCGTCGCTCAGCGACTTGAGGTCCACCTTGCGCTTGACGTCCCCGACCTTGTTGTAGATCTCGTCGAGGAAGCGGCGCACCTCGGCCACCTTGGCCTGGCGGTCGAGCATCTCGCCGATCTTGCGGCCGAGGCCCTTGGCCGCCCACCCGAGGTGCGTCTCCAGCACCTGGCCGACGTTCATGCGCGAGGGCACACCGAGGGGGTTGAGGACGATGTCCACCGGCGTGCCGTCCTCGAGGTAGGGCATGTCCTCGACCGGCACCACCGTGGAGATGACGCCCTTGTTCCCGTGGCGCCCGGCCATCTTGTCGCCCGGCTGGATGCGGCGCTTGACCTCAAGGTAGACCTTGACCATCTTCAGCACGCCGGGGGCGAGATCGTCGCCGGCGGTGATCTTGGCCTTCTTCTCCTCGAAGCGCCGCTCGAACTCCTCGCGCTGGGCCTTGAGCTGCTCGGCGACCTGCTCGAGCTGGGCGTTGGCCTCCTCGTTGCGCAGCCGGATCTCGAACCAGCGCTCGCGCGGAAGCCCCTCGAGGTAGGCCTTGGTGATCTTGGCGCCCTTCTTCAGGCCTTCGGGCCCGCCCTCGGCCACCTTGCCGAGCAGCATGCGCTCGACGCGCATGTAGAGGTCGTCCTCGAGGATGCGGAGCTGGTCGTCGAGGTCCTTGCGCACGCGCGCGATCTCGGCCTCCTCGATCTCGATCGCGCGCTTGTCCTTCTCGATGCCCTCGCGCGTGAAGACCTGCACGTCGATCACCGTGCCGTCCATGCCCGGCGGCACGCGCAGCGAGGTGTCCTTCACATCCGAGGCCTTCTCGCCGAAGATGGCGCGCAGCAGCTTCTCCTCGGGCGTGAGCTGGGTCTCGCCCTTGGGCGTGACCTTGCCGACCAGGATGTCGCCCGCCTTGACCTCGGCGCCGATGTAGACGATGCCCGACTCGTCGAGCTTGGCGAGCGCCGCCTCGCCGACGTTGGGGATGTCGCCCGTGATCTCCTCGGGCCCGAGCTTGGTGTCGCGCGCGACGCAGGTCAGCTCCTCGATGTGGATGGTGGTGAAGCGGTCCTCCTCCACCACGCGCTCGGAGATGAGGATGGAGTCCTCGAAGTTGTAGCCGTTCCACGGCATGAAGGCGACCAGCAGGTTCTGGCCGAGTGCGAGCTCGCCCATGTCGGTGGAGGGCCCGTCGGCGAGCACGTCGCCCTTGGCGATGACGTCGCCCGGCTTCACCAGCGGCTTCTGGTTGATGCAGGTGTTCTGGTTGGAGCGCGTGTACTTGGTCAGGGTGTAGATGTCCACGCCGGGCTCGCCGGGGACGGTCTCCTCGTCGTTGACGCGCACGACGATGCGCGAGGCGTCGACCGAGTCCACCACGCCGCCGCGGCGCGCGACCACCGTCACGCCGGAGTCGATCGCCACGGTGCGCTCCATGCCGGTGCCGACCAGCGGCTTCTCGGCCCGCAGGGTGGGCACCGCCTGGCGCTGCATGTTCGACCCCATCAGCGCGCGGTTGGCGTCGTCGTGCTCGAGGAAGGGGATGAGCGAGGCCGCCACCGAGACGATCTGCTTGGGGCTGACGTCCATCAGGTCCACGCGGTCGGGCGTGGCCATGGTGAACTCGCCCTGGTGGCGGCAGGAGACGAGCTCGTCCACCAGGCGCCCCTTCTCGTCCAGGGTGGCGTTGGCCTGGGCGATGACGTACTGCCCTTCCTCGATGGCCGAGAGGTAGCGCACCTCGTCGGTCACGCGCCCGTCCTTGACCACGCGGTAGGGCGTCTCGAGGAAGCCGTAGCGGTTGGTGCGCGCGTAGACCGCGAGCGAGTTGATGAGGCCGATGTTGGGGCCTTCCGGCGTCTCGATGGGGCAGACGCGCCCGTAGTGCGTCGGGTGCACGTCGCGCACCTCGAAGCCTGCGCGCTCGCGGGTGAGCCCGCCGGGGCCGAGGGCCGAGACGCGGCGCTTGTGCGTGACCTCCGACAGCGGGTTGTTCTGGTCCATGAACTGCGAGAGCTGGCTCGAGCCGAAGAACTCCTTGACCGCCGCCGCCACCGGCTTGGCGTTGATGAGCTCCTGCGGCGTGAGGCCCTCGGACTCGGCGAGCGAGAGCCGCTCCTTGACGGCACGCTCGACGCGCACCAGCCCGACGCGGAAGACGTTCTCGGCCATCTCGCCCACGCTGCGCACGCGGCGGTTGCCGAGGTGGTCGATGTCGTCGACCGTGCCGCGGCCGTTGCGGATCTCGGTCAGCACGCGCAGCACGTCGACGATGTCCGACATGCCGTCGCCGTACCGCTCGTAGAGCGCCTTCGACTCCTCGTCCTTGCGCGAGGCGAAGTACCTGCCGTCGTAGAGCACGCCCGGGCCCTCGGGGTCCTGGCGACCGACGCGCAGGTTGAACTTCATGCGCCCCACCGCCGAGAGGTCGTAGCGCTCGGAGGTGAAGAACAGGTTGTGGAAGAGGTTCTGCGCCGCCTCCCTGGTGGGGGGCTCGCCCGGGCGCATCATGCCGTAGATCTCCACCATCGCCTCGAGCTGCGTGCGGGTGGGATCGATGCGCAGGGTGTTGGGGATGTAGGGCCCGCGGTCGAGGTCGTTGACCCACAGGGTGTGGATCTCCCCGATGCCGGCCTCGACGATCTTCTGCACCAGCTCGGGGTTGAGCTCGTCGTTGGCCTGCGCGAGCAGCTCCCCCGTGTTGGGGTCGACCACGTCGTGGGCGAGGATCTTGCCCGTCAGGTACTCGACCGGGACCTCGAGCTTGTCGATGCCCGCCTTCTGCAGCTCGCGCACGTGGCGGGCGGTGATGCGCCGGCCCTCCTCGACCAGGGTCTTGCCCTTGACCTTGATGTCGAAGGAGGCGGTCTCGCCGCGCAGGCGCTCCGGGATGAGCTCGAGGGTGATCTTGTCCTTGCCGAGGTGGAAGGTGTTGGTCTCGTGGAAGAGCGCCAGCATCTCCTCGGTGGTGTAGCCGAGGGCGCGCAGCAGGATGGTGGCCGGGATCTTGCGCCGGCGGTCGATGCGCGCGAAGACGCAGTCCTTGGGATCGAACTCGAAGTCGAGCCAGGAGCCGCGGTAGGGGATGACGCGCGCGTTGAAGAGCAGCTTGCCCGAGGAGTGCGTCTTGCCCTTGTCGTGGTCGAAGAACACTCCGGGCGAGCGGTGCAGCTGCGAGACGATCACCCGCTCGGTGCCGTTGACGATGAAGGTGCCGTTCTCGGTCATGAGCGGGATCTCGCCGAGGAAGACCTCCTGCTCCTTGACCTCCTTGGCGCGCCGCGCACCGCCCTTCTCGTCGCGGTCGTAGAGCACCAGCCGCAGCTTCACGCGCAGCGGCGCGGCGTAGGTGAGGCCGCGCATCTGGCACTCCTTGACGTCGAAGGCGGGCTCGCCGAGCCGGTAGCTGACGTACTCGAGCGCCGCGTTGCCCGAATAGCTCACGATCGGGAACACGGACTTGAAGGCCGCGTGCAGCCCCTGGTCCTTGCGCTCCTCCGGCGGGACGTCGGCCTGGAGGAAGGCCCGGTAGGAGTCGAGCTGGATGGCCAGCAGATAGGGGACCTCCAGGATCTCGGGCCGCTTGCCGAAGTCCTTGCGGATGCGCTTCTTCTCGGTGAATGAGTACGCCATGAGGTGTCCTCGCGCAGTCTCAGTTGGATGCCTGCATCGGGGCGTGCCGCCGCACCGCTCCCTGCCGCGCCAGCGGCGAAAGGCCGGTGGCCCGCGGCCACCAGCCTGCCGGTCGATCCGCCCTCCTGACGGTGCCTTGCGTCAAGCGCTCCAGCGAGCCTCTCTGCCTCGAGCCGCCCCGCCCGGCAGGGAGGCGGCCCGCCGGGCGGCCCGGGGGCCGCCCGGCCGCCTGCGGCGTCCTGCCTTACTTGATCTCGACGGAGGCGCCCGCCTCCTCGAGCTGCTTCTTGATCTCCTCGGCCTCCTCCTTGGAGACGCCCTCCTTCACCGTCGAGGGGGCGCCCTCGACCATGTCCTTGGCCTCCTTCAGGCCCAGCCCCGTGATGGCGCGCACCACCTTGATGACGGCCACCTTGTTGGAGCCGAAGCCCGTCAGCACCACGTCGAACTCGCTCTTCTCCTCGGCCTGGGCCGCCTCGCCGCCGGCCGCGGCGCCGGCCGCCGGCACCGCCGCCACCGCCGCCGCCGCGGAGACGCCGAACTTCTCCTCCATGGCGGAGATGAGGTCGACGATCTCCATGACGGTCATGTTCGAGATGGCCTCCAGGATCTCCTCTTTGCTCACAGCCATGACGACCTGCTCCTCTCAGACTCGGTTGGATCCCCGACCGCCGCCCGTGCGGGTCAGGCGGCCTGCTGCTTCTGGTCGCGAATCGCCGCGAGGGTGCGAACCAGCTTGCCCGGCACCTCGTTGAGGGTGCGCGCGAGCTTGTCGAGCGGCGCCCGCATCACGGCCATCAGCATGCTGATGGCCTGCTCGCGGTTCGGCAGGCTCGCCAGCCGCTCGATCTCGGCGGGCGGCAGGAGCTGCCCGCCCACGGCGACGAGCTTGACGACCAGGTGCTCATGCTCCTTGGCGAAGTCCTTGAGCACCCGCGCCGCCGCGCCCGGGTCCTCGAGGGAGAAGGCGAGCAGGAGCGGGCCGACGAGCTGGTCCCGCATGCACTCGTACTCCGTCCCCTCGAGGGCGCGCCGCGCCAGGGTGTTCTTGACCACCTTCAGGTACACGCCACCCTGGCGCGCCGCCACGCGCAGCTGGTTCATCTCCTCGACGGTCAACCCGCGGTACTCGGCAGCGATCGCCGAATGCGCGCTGGCCGCCACGGCGTTGACCTCGGCGACGATCGCCTTCTTCTGCTCCAGATTGAGCGCCACAGTCTCACCTCCTGCTGGGCGCGGGCCGCGGCCCGCGCCTGACAGGCCCACGGGCGCCGGGCCGGGCCCGGACGCCCACCGGTTGCGGTGACCGTCGCCAGGCCTCTGCCAACCTGGTTCCGGGATCACCGTCTGCGCAGGCCGGGTCGCCCCGTTTGAGCCCGCGGCCTTCCGTGCGCCGCCGGCACCTGCGGTCTTCGACGGCCGCCGGCCCTCGCCGGCCGCCCGTCCGTCGCCCCCGCGCCCTGCGGCCGCCTCCCGCGGCCGGCGCCGGGGCCGCAAAGCTCGCGCCTCAGAGCGAAAGCGACGCCTGGTCGATGGGCACGCCCGGGCCCATCGTGGTCGACAGCGTCACCTTCTTCATGTACTGGCCCTTGGCCGCCGAGGGCTTGGCCTTCTGCAGGTCGGCGAGCAGCGCCTGCAGGTTCTCCTTAAGCGCCTCGGGCTCGAAGTCCACCTTGCCGATGGTGGCGTGCACGATGCCGGCCTTGTCGGTGCGGTAGCGCACCTGCCCGGCCTTGGCGTTGCGCACCGCCTCGGCGACGTTGGGCGTCACCGTCCCCACCTTCGGGTTCGGCATCAGGCCGCGCGGGCCGAGGATGGGGCCGAGCTGGCCGACGATGCGCATGGCCGCGGGCGTGGCGATGACGACGTCGAAGTCGAGCTCGCCGCCCTTGATGCGCTCGGCCAGGTCCTCGAAGCCGACCACGTCCGCCCCGGCCTCCTTCGCCGCCTCGGCGTCCGCCCCCTGGGCGAAGACCGCCACGCGCACCTGCTTGCCGGTGCCGTGCGGCAGCACGGTGGCGCCGCGCACCACCTGGTCGGACTTGCGCGGGTCCACGCCCAGGTTCACGGCCACGTCCACGGACTCGCGGAACCTGACCGTGGAGCACTCCTTGAGGATGCGGATCGCCTCGTCGATCGGATAGAGGCGCCCGGGCTCGACCTTCTCCCGGATCGCACGCATGCGCTTCGAGAGCTTCGCCATGGTCACAGGCCCTCCACCTCGAGCCCCATGCTGCGGGCGCTGCCGGCGATGGTGCGCACCGCCGCCTCCATGTCCGCCGCCGTCAGGTCCGGCATCTTGGTGCGCGCGATCTCCTCGAGCTGCTCGCGCGTGACCCTGCCGACCTTGTCGGTATTGGGACGGCTCGAGCCCTTCTCGATGCCGGCGGCCTTCTTGAGCAGCACCGAGGCCGGCGGCGTCTTGGTGACGAAGGTGAAGCTGCGGTCGCTGTAGACCGTGATCACCACGGGGATCGGCAGGCCCTGCTCCAGATTCTGCGTCTGGGCGTTGAAGGCCTTGCAGAACTCCATGATGTTGACGCCGTGCTGGCCCAGCGCCGGGCCCACGGGCGGGCTCGGGTTCGCCTGGCCGGCCGGCACCTGCAGCTTGATGTAGGCCTGTACCTTGCGTGCCATGTCCTCTCGCTCCCGCGGGTGCTAGCGCCTCGCGGCCCCCCGCTGCCGTCTCCCGCTCAGGCCTTCTCGACCTGGCTGAAGTCCAGATCCACCGGGGTGGAGCGCCCGAAGATGGTCACCTCCACCCGCAGGCGGCTCTTGTCGTAGTCGACCTCCTCGACCACGCCGCTGAAGTCGTTGAAGGGCCCGTCGATGATGCGCACCACCTCGCCGGGCTCGAACAGCACCTTGGGCTTGGGCTTCTCGGTGCTCTCGCGCACGCGCGCGAGGATGGCCTCGGCCTCCTTGTCGGACAGCGGCGCCGGGCGGTCGCTGGAGCCGCCGATGAAGCCCATCACGCGCGGCACGTCCTTGACCAGGTGCCAGGTCTCGTCGTCCATCTCCATCTGGACGAGGACATAGCCCGGGAAGAACTTGCGCTCGCTCTTGCGCTGCTTCCCGTCGCGCATCTCGACGACCTCCTCGGTCGGCACCAGGATCTCGCCGAACTTGTCCTCGAGGCCCGCGCGCCGGATGCGCTCCTCGAGCGAGCGCTTCACCTGGTGCTCGAAGCCCGAGTAGGCGTGCACGACGTACCAGCGCTTCGCCATCCCTCTCAGCCTCCCTGCCCCGTGAGCAGCCTCACCGCCCACAGCAGGAACATGTCCAGCAGCCACAGAAAGATCCCGACGAGGATCACCATGAGCAGCACCGCGAGCGTGGTCTGCAGGGTCTCCTGGCGCGTCGGCCAGACGACCTTGCGCACCTCGGTGCGGGTCTCGCCGAGGAACTGCCACGCCCGCCGGCCGAGCGCCGTCTGCGAGGCGATCGCGACCGAGACGCCCGCCACCGCGAGCAGCCCGGCCACGCGCAGCGCCAGCGGCTGCTCGCCGTACCAGTAGAAGGCGACCACGCCGCCGGCGAGCACGAGCACCGCCACGGCCAGCTTGACCGTGTCGAAGGTGTCGCCCGCCTGCGCCTTCGCCGTCATCGCCTCCTCCGGCCGCCGCCCGCCGCGCCGGACCTGCCCCCGCGACCCGCGGGAACGGGCGCCCGGCCGCGCCGGCCCGTCATGCGCGCAGCCCGCCGCCGATATGCCCGTGAGTGGCAGGCCAGGAGGGACTCGAACCCCCAACCTGCGGTTTTGGAGACCGC
>WFOW01000300.1 GCA_015487895.1 Gammaproteobacteria bacterium
CCGCTGCTTCCCTCGCCGACGCCCATCCAGCCGGTGCTCGCGGGCGGGGCCGCGCGCGCGCTGGCCCTCAGCGCGGCGCTGGAGGTGGCCGGCTTCCACGTGCCGGCGGTGCGGCCGCCGACGGTGCCCGAGGGCTCCGCGCGGCTGCGCGTGAGCCTGAGCGCCGCGCACACCGAGGCCCAGGTGGACGCCCTGCTCGAGGCGCTCGCGCGCGCCTGGCGCGCGACGGAGGGCGGCGATGGGGCGTGAGGGGCGCCTGCCGGTGGTCCTCGTGCCGGGCTGGGCGCTGCCCGCGGCCGCCTGGGCGGACGTCGCCGCCGACCTCGCGCCGGGGCGCGAGGTGGCGCTGCTCGACCTCCCGGGCCAGGGCGAGCGCCGCGCCGAGCCGCCGGCGGCGGATCTCGACGGGCTCGCCGCGCGCCTGCTCGAGGCCGCCCCCGGGCGCGCGCTGTGGGCGGGCTGGTCCCTCGGCGGGCTCGCGGCGCTCGCCGCCGCGCTCGCCGCCCCGGAGCGGGTGGCGGGGCTCGCGCTGGTGGCGGCGACGCCGCGCTTCACGGCCGCGCCCGGCTGGCCCGGCGTCGAGCCCGCGGTGCTGGAGGGCTTCGCGCGCGCGCTCGCGGCCGACCCCGCGGCGACGCTGCGCCGCTTCCTCGCCCTGCAGGTGCGCGGCGCGGCCGGCGCCGCCGCGACGCTGCGGCGCCTGCAGGCGCTGCTCGAGGCGGCGGGCCCCCCGCATCCGCGTGCCCTCGAGGCGGGCCTCGCCGTGCTCGCCGGGGCCGACCTGCGCGGGCGGCTCGGGGCCGTGCGCGCGCCGGCGGCCGTGATCGGCGGCGGGCGCGACCGGCTGGTGCCGCCGCAGGCCCTGCGGCGCACGGCGGCGGCGCTGCCGGACGCCGAGGCGGTGCTGCTGCCGGAGGCGGGGCATGCCCCCTTCCTCAGCCATCCCGGCGAGGTGCTCGCGGCGCTGCGCGCGCTGCTGGCGCGCGTGGAGGGCGCCCGCACGGCACGGGAAGCGGAGGGCAGGGCATGAGCGGCGGCGCGCGCGTGGACAAGCGCCTCGCGCGGCGCGCCTTCGAGCGCGCGGCGGCGGGCTACGACGCGGCGGCCTTCCTCCAGCGCGAGGTGGGCGAGCGCCTCGCCGAGCGCCTCGACCTGCTGCGCGACTTCCGCCCGCGGCGCATCCTCGACGCCGGCTGCGGCACGGGCGCGCTCGCCGAGCGGCTCGCGCGCCGCTACCGCGGCGCGCGCGTGGTGGCGCTCGACATCGCCCCGGCCATGCTCGCGCGCGCGCGCCGCCGCGGGCCGTGGCTCCGGCGGCCGGCCTGCGTGTGCGGCGACATCGAGGCCCTGCCGCTCGCCTCGCGGAGCTTCGACCTCGTCGTCTCCAGCCTGGCGCTGCAGTGGTGCCCGGACCTCGACCGTGCGCTGGCGGAGCTCGCGCGCGTGCTGGCCCCCGGGGGGCTGCTGCTGCTCTCGACCTTCGGGCCGGACACGCTGCGCGAGCTCCGTGCCGCCTGGGCCGAGGCCGACGGGGCGCGCCACACCCACGTCAACGCCTTCGCCGACCTGCACGAGGTGGGCGATGCGCTGCTGCGCCTCGGCCTCGCCGACCCCGTCACCGATGCCGAGTGGATCACCGTGCGCTACGGCACGGTGCGCGGGCTCATGCGCGACCTCAAGGCCATCGGCGCGCACAACGTCACCGAGGGCAGGCCGCGCGGGCTCACGGGCAGGGGGCGGCTCGCCGCCGTCGAACGCGCCTACGAGCGGCTGCGCGGCGCCGACGGGAAGCTCCCGGCGACCTTCGAGGTCGTCTACGGGCACGCCTGGGCGCCGCGGGCGGCCGGGGCGGCGGGCGTGCGGGTCGCGCCGCCCGGCGCGGGGCGGGGGCCGTGAGCGCGCGCGGGCTGTTCGTCACGGGCACCGACACCGGCGCCGGCAAGACGGTGGTGGCGGCGGGGCTGGTGCGGGCGCTGCGCGCGCGCGGGCTGCGCGTGGCCGCCATGAAGCCCGTGGCGTCCGGGTGCGAGCGCACGCCGGAGGGCCTGCGCAACGCCGACGCCCTGGCGCTCGCCGCCGCGGCGGAATGGGAAGGCCCCTACGCGGACGTCAATCCCTACGCCTTCGCGCCCCCCATCGCCCCGCACGTGGCCGCCGAGGAGGCGGGGACGACGATCCGTTTCGACGCGGTGCGCGAGGCCTTCGGGCGGCTCGCGGCGCGGGCCGATCTGGTCGTGGTCGAGGGGGTGGGCGGCTGGCGCGTGCCCCTCGGCCCCGACGGCGACGTGGCGGACCTGTGCGCCGCCCTGGGGCTCCCCGTGGTGCTGGTGGTCGGCATGCGGCTCGGCTGCCTCAGCCACGCGCTGCTCACGGCCGAGTCGGTCGCCGCGCGCGGCTGCCCGCTCGTGGGCTGGGCCGCCTGCGACGTCGACCCGGCCATGGAGCGGCGCGACCGCAGCCTTGCCTGCCTGCGCGCCCGCCTGCCCGCGCCCTTCCTGGGGGAGGTGCCCTGGTCGCCCGCGGACCCCGTCGCCGCCGCGGCGGCCGCCCTCGACCCTGCGCCCCTCCTCGCCGGCACGGGGCCGGCCTGAAGAGCCCTGCACGGCCATATTTTGATCTCCCCGTGTCGCCATGCACCTCCATGTGCATGGGCCGTCCCGCGGCCATCCCTGGCCGCGGAAGGATCGAGTTTTTCGGGGCTTTCTTGGGATGCCAGCCGTTGGCGATTCTCTGTGGATCATACTGTTAGAAAATAAAAATCTAGAAATATTTGGATATAACGGCATATAAGTCGGGAAAGGCCTTTCTGGAGCAGCTTCAGCTTGCGGCGCCCCCGCCCATCCGCTAGCATGGCGCGCCGAATTTGACGAAAGTCAACTCAGGGCCGGGCGGCGGCCGGGTGATCAGCGAAGAGGTGGACACGCGGGGCCGGCGCCGGTTCGTGATCCGGCCCAGCCGTTCCCTGAGCTGGCGGGGAAACATGGCATTCATCGGGGTCATGGGCGTCCTGCTCAGCGTCATCGCGGCGACCTTCGCCCTCCGGGGCGCCTGGCCCGTCCTTCCCTTCGCAGGGCTCGAGCTCGCCGCGCTCGCGGCGGCCCTCTACTGGGTGGCACGCCGGCTCAGCCTGCGCGAGGTCATCACCGTCGACGATGGCCACGTGACCGTCGAGCGCGGCCGCAGGCGACCGCAGCTCGCGGTGCGCCTGCCGCGCCCGTGGGTGCGCGTGGAGCTCGCGCGCGCGGGCGTGCTCGGCCCGCGCCGCCTCTTGCTGCGCTGCCACGGCCGCGCCCTCGAGGTCGGCGCCCTCCTGCCGGAGCGCGAGCGCGAGCGCCTGGCCGCACGGCTGCGCGCGGCGATCGCGCCGGCGCCGGCCCGCCCCCCGCGGAGCACCGACAACCACAAGCATCCCACCGGAGGAGACGGAGCGAGATGAGCGCCCACACGCTGACGAGAAGGCTCGCGCCCGCGGCGCTGCTGGCCGCCGCACCCGCGGCGGGCGCCCAGCCCGGATCGGGCTGGGGCCTGCTGAACCTGCCGCAAGGCGTCACGCCGATCAGCCGCGAGGTCTACGACCTGCACATGCTGATCCTGTGGATCTGCGTGGCCATCGGCGTGGTCGTGTTCGGCGCGATCTTCATCTCGATCCTGCGCCACCGCAAGTCGCTGGGGCGCGAGCCGGCACGCTTCCACGAGAGCACGGCGATCGAGATCGTGTGGACGGTCATCCCCTTCCTGATCCTGGTCGGGATGGCGATCCCGGCGACGAAGACGCTGATCGCCATGGAGGACACCTCCAGCCCCGACCTCACCATCAAGATCACGGGCTACCAGTGGAAGTGGCGCTACGACTACCTCGGCGAGGGCGTCGGCTTCTTCAGCAACCTGGCGACGCCCGAGGAGCAGATCTACGGGGACGCCCCCAAGGGCGAGCACTATCTGCAGGAGGTGGACAACCCCGTGGTGATCCCGGTGGGCAGGAAGGTGCGCTTCGTGCTCACCGCCAACGACGTCATCCATAGCTGGTGGGTGCCCGCCCTCGGCGGGAAGAAGGACGCCATCCCGGGCTTCATCAACGAGTGGTGGACGCGGGTGGACGAGCCCGGCGTCTACCGCGGCGAGTGCGCCGAGCTGTGCGGGCGCGGCCACGCCTACATGCCCATCGTCGTCGTCGCCAAGCCCGAGGACGAGTACCGCCAGTGGCTGGCCGCGCGCAAGGCCGAGGCGGCCGAGGCCAAGGCCGCCGCCGGCAGGACCTGGACCAGGGACGAGCTGATGGCGCGCGGCAAGGAGGTCTACGGCAAGTTCTGCGCCGCCTGCCACCAGGCCAACGGCGAGGGCCTGCCGGGCGCCTTCCCGGCGCTCAAGGGCAGCAAGGTGGCCACCGGCCCGGTGAAGGACCACATCGCCATCGTGCTCAAGGGCAAGCCCGGCACGGCGATGGCCGCCTTCGGGCCGCAGCTCTCGGACGCCGACATCGCCGCCGTCGTCACCTACGAGCGCAACGCCTGGGGCAACGACACCGGCGACGTGGTCCAGCCGGCCGACGTCGCCGCCGCGCGCTGAGGGCGGCGCACGGGCTTTTTCGGACAGGGGCACCCCTCGAGCGGAGGAGACGGAGCATGAGCACGGCAACCGCGACCCACGACGAGGCGCATCACGAGGAGCCGCCGCGCGGGCTCAAGCGCTGGCTCTTCACGACCAACCACAAGGACATCGGCACCCTGTATCTGGTGTTCTCGCTCGTCATGCTGTTCGTGGGCGGGGTCATGGCGCTCGTCATCCGCGCCGAGCTGTGGGAGCCGGGGATCCAGCACGTCGATCCCCAGTTCTTCAACGCCATGACCACCATGCACGGGCTGATCATGGTCTTCGGCGCGATCATGCCCGCCTTCGTGGGGCTCGCCAACTGGCTCATCCCCATGATGATCGGCGCCCCCGACATGGCCCTGCCGCGGCTCAACAACTGGAGCTTCTGGATCCTGCCCTTCGCCGGCGCCATGCTGCTGGCGACGCTCTTCATGGAGGGCGGGGCGCCGGCCGCCGGCTGGACCATGTACCCGCCGCTGGTGCTGCAGACGGGCGACGCCTTCCCCTTCCTGATCTTCTCGGTCCACCTGCTCGGCATCTCCTCCATCATGGGGGCGATCAACATCATCGCGACCATCCTCAACATGCGCGCCCCCGGCATGACGCTCATGAAGATGCCGCTGTTCGTGTGGACCTGGCTCATCACGGCCTACCTGCTCATCGCCGTGATGCCGGTGCTCGCCGGCGCCGTCACCATGCTGCTCACCGACAAGTACTTCGGCACGAGCTTCTTCGACGCCGCCGGCGGCGGGGACCCGGTCATGTTCCAGCACATCTTCTGGTTCTTCGGGCACCCCGAGGTCTACATCATGATCCTGCCGGCCTTCGGGGTGATCTCCCAGGTCATCCCGACCTTCGCGCGCAAGCCGCTGTTCGGCTACAGCTCGATGGTCTACGCCACGGCCTCCATCGCCTTCCTGTCCTTCATCGTGTGGGCGCACCACATGTTCACGGTGGGCATGCCGCTCGCCGGCGAGCTGTTCTTCATGTACGCGACGATGCTGATCGCGGTGCCCACGGGGGTGAAGGTCTTCAACTGGGTGGCGACCATGTGGCGCGGGGCGCTCACCTTCGAAACGCCCATGCTCTTCGCCGTGGCCTTCGTCATCCTCTTCACCATCGGCGGCTTCTCGGGCCTGATGCTCGCCATCGCCCCCGCCGACTTCCAGTACCACGACAGCTACTTCGTGGTGGCGCACTTCCACTACGTGCTGGTGTCGGGGGCGCTGTTCGCCATCTTCGCCGCCGTCTACTACTGGCTGCCGAAGTGGACCGGGCACATGTACGACGAGCGCCTCGGCAAGTGGCATTTCTGGCTGTCGGTGATCTCGGTCAACGTGCTGTACTTCCCGCAGCACTTCCTGGGGCTGGCCGGCATGCCGCGCCGCTACGCCGACTACGCCGTGCAGTTCACGGAGTGGAACCAGGTCTCGACCGTCGGCGCCTTCGCCTTCGGCCTCGCCCAGCTCATCTTCGTCTACGTGGTCTGGAAGTGCGTGCGCGGCGGCCGGAAGGCCACGGCGCAGGTGTGGGAGGGCGCCCGCGGCCTGGAGTGGACCGTGCCCTCGCCCGCGCCCTATCACACCTTCACGCAGGCGCCGGAGGTGAAGTGACGTGGCCGGGGGGCAGCGCCTGATGCGGGACCCGCGCGAGGACCCGCGGGTGCGGCGCAACATCCGCCTCACCGTGGCGCTGCTCGCCCTCGCCGCGCTCGGCTTCTACGTGGCCTTCTTCTGGAAGATGGCGGGGCAGGGCTGATGGGCGGGGCGGCGCGGCGCGACGAGGTGCGGGCGGCCAACCGGCGGCTGGTGCGGCGGCTGGTGCTGCTGCCGCTCGCCATGTTCGGCTTCGGCTTCGCGCTCGTACCCCTCTACGACGTCTTCTGCGAGATCACGGGGCTCAACGGCAAGGTCGACACCGGGCGCGCCGCGCAGGCCCCGCAGGGGGTGCGGGTGGACGCCTCGCGCACGGTGCGCATCGAGCTGCTCGCCCAGGCCCCGGGCGGCGGGCGCGTGGCGATCGAGCCGGCCGCGCCCTTCATGGAGCTGCATCCGGGAGAGCTGCGGGTGGCGAAGTTCCGGGCGCGCAACCTGGGCGCCGAGGCGGCGGTGGTGCGGGCCGTGCCCAGCGTGACGCCGGGGCTGGCGGCGCAGCACCTGCGCAAGGTCCAGTGCTTCTGCTTCGACGAGCAGCGCCTGGCGCCGGGCGAGGCGCGCGACCTCGTGGTCGTCTTCTACCTCGACCCTGCGCTGCCGGAGGACATCCGCACCGTCAGCCTCGGCTACACCGTCTTCGAGGTGCGCCGCCAGGCGCGGGCCGGTCCCGCGGGCGCGGGCCGCGGCTGAGCGCATGGCGCGGACGGGGCGGGAACAACGACAAGGCGAGGATCGGAGAGAGCGATGAGCACAGCGCACAGCGGCTACTACCTCCCCCACGACGCCCACTGGCCCATCGTCGGCTCCATCGGCCTCACGGCCATGCTGGGCGGCTTCGGGGCCTGGCTCAACGGCGCCGGCGCCGGCCCGTGGTTCATGGCGGCCGGCTTCGTCATCCTGCTCGTGATGATGTTCGGCTGGTTCGGGACCGTGATCCGCGAGAACCTGGCCGGGCTCTACAACGAGCAGGTGGACCGCTCCTTCCGCTGGGCCATGGGCTGGTTCATCTTCTCGGAGGTCATGTTCTTCGCCGCCTTCTTCGGGGCGCTGCTCTACGCGCGCGCCTTCGCGGTGCCGTGGCTGGGCGGCGAGGGCGACAAGTACCTCACCCACGAGCTGCTGTGGAAGGGCTTCGAGGCGGTGTGGCCGCTGCTCCAGCCGCCGATCGCGGCCGTGGATCCCGCCGCCAACCCCTACGCCGTGCCCAAGGGCATCATCGAGACCTGGAAGATCCCCGCGCTCAACACCCTCATCCTGCTGAGCTCGGGTGTCACCGTCACCTGGGCGCACTGGGGGCTGAAGAAGGGCAACCGCGGCCAGCTCGTGCTGGGGCTGATCGCGACCATCGCCCTCGGCCTCACCTTCCTCGCGCTGCAGGCGCACGAGTACATGTACGCCTACGAGGAGCTCAACCTCAAGCTCTCCTCCGGGATCTACGGCTCGACCTTCTTCATGCTCACGGGCTTCCACGGCCTGCACGTGACGATCGGCGCCACGATGCTGATCGTGATCCTGCTGCGGGCGATCGCCGGCCATTTCACGCCCGACAACCACTTCGCCTTCGAGGCGGTGGCCTGGTACTGGCACTTCGTCGACGTGGTGTGGCTGTTCCTGTTCGTCTTCGTCTACTGGATCTGACGACGGGACGCCGGGGGGCCTGCGGCCGGCCGGCCGCAGGCCCCCGCTTTTGCCGGAAGGGCCCCTCAGGGCGTGAGGCCGTGGGGCTCGATCAGCCCCGTGAGGAAGCCGAGCATGAGGAGCGCGAACAGCGCCACCGAGAGCCCGATGCGCAGCGTCAGCGCCCGCACGGTGCGCTCGCCCTGGCCGCGGTCGCGCACGAGGAAGCCGAGGGCGCTCGTGAGGCTGAGAAAGACGAGGCCGAGGAGGACGAGGACGATGCCCTTGAAGATCATGGCGGCGGTCCGCGGGGCGGGGCGTTCTGCCAGTATAGCGCAGGCCCGCCGCGGCGGCCGTGCCTGAGGGCGCCCGGCGTGCGCGCCCGCGGCCCCTGCCGGCCCTGCTGGCGCTCCCGCTGGCGGCGGCGCTGGCCGGGCTCGGGCTCTGGCAGCTCGAGCGGGCGGCCGAAAAGCGCGCGCTGCTCGAGCGCCACGCCGAGCGCCGCGCAGCGGCGCCCCTGCCGGCGTTGCCGCGGCCGTGCGACCTCGCGCGCCATCGCTACTTCCGCGTGCGCCTGCGCGGGCGCTATCTCCCGGACCGCCAGATCCTCCTGGAGAACCGGGTGCACCGAGGCCGCGTCGGCTACCACGTCTACAGCGTGCTGGTGCCCGCG
>WFOW01000301.1 GCA_015487895.1 Gammaproteobacteria bacterium
AGGAGGCGCGCACGGCGCTCGAGGCACGGGTGCGCGCCCGCACCGCCGAGCTCGAGCGCACCAACCGCGAGCTGGAGGGCTTCGTCTCGGCCGTCTCGCACGACCTGCGCGCACCGCTGCGCGCCGTGCAGGGCTTCGGCGAGGCGCTCATGGAGGACCATGCCGCGGAGCTCTCGCCAGAGGCGAGAAAGTACCTGGAGCGCATGCATGCGGCGGCCGAACGCATGGGACACCTCATCGAGGATCTGCTCCTGCTCTCGCGCGTCAGCCGCAGCCAGCTCGAGCGCACGCGCGTGGATCTCAGCCGCATGGCCGAGGAGGTGATCGAGGAGCTGCGCACGGCCGAGCCGGGACGCGCCGTGGAGGCGCGCATCGCGCCCGGCATCGAGGCAGAGGCCGGCCCGCGCCTGCTGCGGGTGGTGCTCGAGAACCTGCTGCGCAACGCCTGGAAGTTCACCCGCGGGCGCGAGCCGGCCCGCATCGAGCTCACCCTCGAGATCGAGCGCGGCGAGCCCTGCGTGAGCGTGCGCGACAATGGCGCCGGCTTCGACCCGCGCTATGCGCACAAGCTCTTCCAGCCCTTTCAGCGGCTGCACTCGGCGCAGGAGTTCGAGGGATCCGGGATCGGGCTGTCCACCGTGCAGCGCATCGTTCACATGCACGGCGGCCGAGCGTGGGCCGAAGGGCGCGAGGGCGAGGGGGCGCGTTTCTGCTTCACCCTCGGCCCGCGTGCCCTGCGCCTGCGCGCCCGTGCCGAGGGGGAGGAAGGCGGCTGATGCGTGCCGCAGCAGCGGCCGCGCTCGCCTGCGCGCTTGCGGTGGTGTCGGAAGCGGCGCGCACCGACGTGCTGCCGGGCCTGCTCATCGGGCCCGCCTGGCTGCTCGCGCACCGCGGCGAGGTGCACGTGCTGGACGCAAGACCTGCCGCCGCCTATGCCGCCGGCCATCTGCCGGGCGCGGCGAGCCTGCCCGAAGCCCGGCTGCACGCCGAGGCCGATCCGGCGCGGCTGCCGGATCTGATGCGCCTGCAGGCGCTGCTCGAGGCGGCGGGTGTGCGGGCCGGCCGCCCCGTGGTGGTCTACGACGACGGCTCCCTCAAGGATGCCGCACGTCTGCTCTGGGTGCTCGAGCTCCTCGGCCATCCCGAAGTGGCCGTGCTCGCGGGTGGCGTGGCGGGATGGGTGGCAGCGGGCGGCCCGCTGGAACGCGGGAACGCGCGCCCGCCGCGCGGGCGCTTCGTGCCCGCCTTGCGTCCGGGGCGCATTGTCACGCATGTGGAGATGCGCCTGGCGCTCGACGACCCCACCGTGCTGGTCGTCGACGCCCGTCCTCCCGAGGCCTACGAGGGGCTGGTGTCATCAGGGCCGCGGGCGGGCCACATCCCGGGCGCGATCAACGTACCCTACCGCGCCCACCTCGACGCCGACGGCCGTCTGCGCGACCGCGCCGGCCTGCACCGTCTCTATGGCGAACACCTGCGCGGTATCCGGCGCGTCTACGTGTACTGCGACCGCGGGCGCGAGTCGGCCGTGGCCTACCTGGCGCTGCGCCTGCTCGGCGCCGAGGCGGCGGTCTACCACGGCGGCTGGGAAGACTGGAGCCGGACGCCCGGCTTGCCGGTCGCAAGGGGGCAGGAGGCGGAGCCGTGATGGGCGCCTACCGGCCAGGCCTGCGCGCGCGCCTGGCGGCAATGATCTTCCTCGCTTCCGCCACCGTCACCCTCGTGGGCGCGGGGGCCCTGTACACATACCAGCTCGCGGCCCTACGCGGCGAAGCGCGGGTACAGGCGGTACAGGAAGTACGCGAACTCCGGCCCGACCTCATGGCGCTGCTTGCCACCGGTGACGTCGAAGCCGCGGCAGGGCTCGTGCGCCGCCTTGACGCCGGGCGCACCCTGGAGTCTCTCATTGTGCGCGACCGCACGGGTCGGGCTCTGCTCGCCTATCGGCACGGTGAGGCGCGCGCGATCGAGGACGCACGCACCCTGGTGGCAGCGGGGGACGGTCTCTGGCTGGCCGTCCCGATCCACAGGAACGGCAAGGCGTTGGGTGAGGTTACCGTGGCGGTGCCGCTGACCCATTACCAGAGGCACATGGCGAGCTACCGCCAGCTCGCGGCACCCATTCTGGCGGGCCTGCTGGTGCTGTCGCTGCTCCTCGCCGTGGCCCTGCAACGGCGGATCAGCGCGCCGCTGCTGGCGCTCGCTGCCGAGCTGCGGGAGATCGGCCGCCGGCGTGACTTCGCGCGCCGCGTCCGCACCTCACTGCGCGACGAGGTGGGCGACCTCTATGCCGGTGTCAACCGCATGCTCGAGGACCTCGAGGCCGCGCACGGGGAGCTCGCGCGGCGTGAGACGTTGCACCGCACGGTGCTCGAGCACGTCGAGGAGATCGTTTACCGAGTGCGCCTGAACGGCGGGGACCTGCTCGGCGGTGAGGTCGAGTTCGTCAGCCCACGCGGCGCGGAGCTGCTGGGTGTGCGGCCCGAGGGCTTCCGGCGCGACCCCACGCTGTGGCTGCGGCACATGCATCCGGCCGACCATGCGCGGGTGCGCGAGGCGACGGAAGGCCTGGCGCGCGGCGAGCGCAGTGTGGTGCGCTACTACCGGCTGCGCGACGCGGCGGGCGAATGGCGCTGGATGGAGGACCGCGTGGTCGCCGA
>WFOW01000302.1 GCA_015487895.1 Gammaproteobacteria bacterium
GTGGTAGGCGAGCGCCGCGTCCAGGCGGTCGCCCAGCTCCTGCGCCCACTCGCCGAGGGCGCGCGCGGCCAGCGCGGCCAGGTGGCCGCCGCGGTCGCGGACGGTCTCGAGCAGCCCGCCGGCGGTGTCCGTCAGGCGGTCGACCCCGGGCCTGAGCTCGCGGGCGGCGGAGAGCAGGTCCTTGCGCACGGTCTCGGCCGCGCGCCCGAGCGTCTCGGCCGTGAAGCGCCCGGCCTCGCGCAGGCGGCGCACGCCCTCGTCCACGGTCCCGCGGATGCGCTCGGGGCTCAGCCGCTCCTGGGCCTCGGCGAGCAGCGTGCGCACTTCCTCACGCAGCGCCTCGTAGGCCGCGTGGGCCTCGCGCGCCTCTTCGGACGTACCGCGCGCCGGCGGCCCGGGGGGCGCCGCGTCGTCCCCGGCACGGGACTTCTCGTCCTGCGTCATGCGACGGTCCTTTCGCCGCGGCTGCTGCGGCTCACATGATGAAGAAGGCCTCGTAGATCATATAGAGCCCCGTGGCCACCAGGACAAGGCCGGCGGCGAGGTCCAGGCGCCGGCTCCACGCCGTGGCCGCGCGCAAGCGCTCGAGCCAGCCCACGGCGAGGGCCCCGACGAGCAGCGGCACGCTCCGCCCGAGAGCGAAGGCCGCGAGCAGCGCCGCGCCGAAGGCGACCGAGCCCGCCGCGGCGGCGGCCGAGACCATGACCAGCAGCGCCGGTGTGCAGACGGGGCAGACCGCCACCGAGAACGGGATGCCGAGCAGGAAGGCGCCCCATGGCCCCGTCGCCGGCCGCCCCCGCACCGTGAACCAGGGGATGGTCAGCCGCAGCCATCCGGCCCAGGCAAGGCCCAGCAGCACGAGCACCGGCCCGAGCACCACCCCCCACCAGCGTCCCATGAGCGCCCGCGCCCACTCTCCCCCGAGCGCCGCGGCGATGCCGAGGGCGACGTGTGCGGCGAGCATGCCGCCCGCGAACGCGGCGGCGAGCGCCAGCGCGCGCCGCGGGCTCGCCGAGGGCGCGACATAGGCGAGCACCACGGGGACGGAGGCGAAGACCAGCGGGTTGAATGAGAAAACCAAGCCCGCCGCAAAGCCGAGGGCCAGGCCCCACAGGGAGGGCTCCTCGAGGACGAAGGAGAGGGTCTCGGGGTCGAGGGAGAACTCCATCACCGTTCCTCCTGCCGGGGCGTGTCAGGCCCGAGCGGGCCGCGTCCAGGTGAAGTGCTCGAACACGCCGGACCAGTACATGCCGAAGGCGATGGCGAAGCCCAGCGCATCGGCCGGCATGCCCCATACTTTGATGCCGCTCAGCGCCTCCAGGTTCCGCCCCCGATCCCTGCGCGCACGCGCGAGGTTCGAGCTCCGGCGGGGCCGGAGCGGTGCCGGCAAAAAGAAGGCCCGGCCGAGGCCGGGCCCGGACCGCGGTCACGCGGCGCGTGCCGCTCAGGTGTTGCCGCGCACGGCGACCCAGAACGGCGTCTTCCCCGGCTCGAGCCAGCCGCTCACCTCCAGCCGCTCGAGGTCGATCACGGCCACCTTGCCGGGGCCGGTCACCGCCACGTAGGCGCGGCGGCCGTCGGCGCTGGCGCGCACGCCGTGCGGGCCCTGGCCGACCTCGATGCGCTTGACCACCTCGAGCGTGCGGGCGTCGATTACGGTCACCACCTTGCCCGCGATGCCCGTCACCAGCACGTAGCGGCCGTCGGGCGTGACGTCGACGCCGTAGTGCGGCGGGCTCAGCGGGATGCGCTTGATCACGCGCCCGGCCTCGATGTCGATGACCGTGAGATCCATGCTGGCGTTGTTGGCGACGAACAGCCGGACGCCATCGGGCGAGATGTCGACGTTGTGCGGGGCGGTGCCGGCCGGCAGCTCCCCCACCTTCTCGAGGCGCTCCATGTCGACCACGGCCACGCTCCTGCCGCCCTGGAGCGTGACGTAGAGCGTGCGGTTGTCGGGCGAGAGCACGCTGTTGTGCGGCATGGGCCCGACCGCGATGGTCTTGACGGGCTTGAGGCTGGCGACGTCGATCACGGTGATCGTGCCCGCACCCTCGTCGGCGGCGATGGCGTAGCGGCCCTTGCGGTCGACCTTGATGCCCTTCGGGGTCTTGCCCACCGGGATCCTGGCCAGCAGGCGGCCGCTGTGGGCGTCGTAGGCGTAGATGGTGTCCTCGGCGGCGCTCGTGGCGAAGACGCGCTTGCCGTCCGGGGTGGCCGAGACGTAGGTCATGCCCTTGCCGGCCGGCCACTTCGTGTGGTCCCCGAGGGGGGCCACGGCGTTCTCGCCCTTGAGGGTCACCCAGGTCCCCTGGTGCATGGCGCTGTCGTGGCCGGCGCCGGCGGCCGCCGCGCCCGCCGCAAGCGCCAGGACGGGCGCGAGCGCCAGCGGGCGCAGCCGCGCGCGGGTCACGAGAGGCGATCGTTTCGTGCTCATGTCGTGCTACCTCCTCCTGCCGTGTCGTCGTGATGGGATGCCGGACCGGGTCCGGCGGCCGTGAGCAGCGCCCGCGCCAGCGGCTCGAGCCCCCGTGCGTCCGCCGCGCCGAAGACGAGGGCGGTGACCCGGCCGCGCGCGGCCGCCCGCCAGCCGAGGCCGCGGGCGGTGCCGGCGCGGCCGTCCAGGCCGCGCCAGCGCCCGCTGCGGTCGAGCAGGGCCTCGACCACACGGCCGTCCGGCAGGCGCAGCCGCAGGTGCTTGACCCACAGGCCGCGCACCAGGCAGTCCTTGCCGAGCAGCAGGGCCGTGCCCCGCGGCAGCGGGGCGCGCGCGAGCCAGCGCTCGGCCTCGCCGCGGTCGAGCGCCCCGGCCAGCGCCTGCTCGCGCTCGAGGTGGGCGGCGGCGGCGCGCACCGGCGCCGGTGGCAGCAGCGCGGCGAGCGCGAGCAGGCCGGCTGCGGCGAGCGAGCCCAGGGCCGCCGCCGCGCGCGCGCGCCTCAGCCTGCGGCGCGCGCGCTCGCGCTCCAGGCGCGCGAGCTCCTCGTGCAGGCGCCCCTCGAGGCCGGCCGGCGGGCGGAGCGCGCGCGCGATGCGGGCGAGGCGGCCCTCGATGTCCTCGTGGCGCGGACGGTCAGCCATCCTTCCCTCCTCGCGGGGATCGGGTGCGCGGGAAGGGCACCACCTCCGCGGCGGCGTGCGACTGGCCGGGAGCCGCGGCGAGGAGCGCCGCCCGTGCCCGTGACAGGCGGCTCATGACGGTGCCCAGGGGCAGGTCGAGCAGGGCGGCGATCTCTCGGTAGGAGAGCCCGTGCAGCGCGCGCAGGAGCAGGATCTCGCGCTGTGGCTCGGGCAGGCGCGCGAAGGCACGGGCCAGGCCCTCCAGCTCCGCCGCGGCTTCGGGGTCGTCGCCGCCGGCGAGCCCCGCCAGCGCCTCGGAGGGCACCGTGGGTGGGTCCGGCGCGGCCCGGTGGCGCGCCAGCCGCCGCCTGAGGATGGCGAGCAGCCACGCGCGCGGCGCGCGCGGGCCGCCCAGCCGCGAGAGGGTGCGCCAGGCCTCGTAGTAGGTCTCCTGCACCAGGTCCTCGGCCAGCGCCGGATCCCCCGTCAGCCACAGGGCGTGGCGGTAGAGGTCGGCGTGGTGCGCCGAGACCAGCTCGGCCATGCGCTCGCGGCGGCTTCGCATCGTTCTCCCCTGTGTTCCTGTGCATCTTAGTGGCCCGCGCCGCCCGTTTTATTCCCGCGCCCCGGGCTCGCGGCCGTTTGACCTGTGCGCCGCTCACAGGCTTAGAAGGAAACCTTGGGAAGGAGCGATCACGGAGGCGTGGCCATGGCGGAGAAGGTCAGGGATCCGGTTTGCAGCATGGAGATCGACCCGGAGCGCGCCGCGGCGCGTCTGGAGCACGCCGGCAGGACCTGGTGGTTCTGCTCCGAGGGCTGCCGCCGGGCCTTCGAGCAGGATCCCGCGCGCTACGCGGGCGAGGCGGCCGGGCACGGCGGCGAGCACGGCACCCACGGCTGAGCGATGCCGCGCCACGTCCCGGCGACGGGGCAGCGCACCTGCCACGACACCCGCGGCCACGAGCGGCCCTGCGCGGGCACCGGTGAGGACGCCGAGCACCGCGCCGGCCTCCCGTGGCCCGAGCCGCGCTTCGCCGTGCGCGGGGAAACGGTGGAGGACCGCCTCACGGGGCTGGCGTGGTCGCGCGACGCCGACCCGGTCGGTCTGCCCCTGACCTGGCCCGAGGCGCTCGAGGCGGTGCGCGAGCTCAACGGGCGCCGCCACGCCGGCTGCGCCGACTGGCGGCTCCCGAACCGGCGCGAGCTGCGCAGCCTCGTCAGCCACCAGACCCGCCGCCCGGCGCTGCCCGAGGGCCATCCTTTCGAGAACGTCTTCTGCGGCTGGTACTGGAGCTCGACCACCTTCGCCGGGGCGCCCGCCCACGCCTGGTGCGTGGACATGGACGGCGGGCGCATGTTCTACGGCGGCAAGGACCA
>WFOW01000303.1 GCA_015487895.1 Gammaproteobacteria bacterium
AGACGTAGGGCGGCAAGCGCTTGATTCTAGGGAACGGTTCGCTCACCGGGGCCTCGTCGCGGCGCGCCGTCGGAAGCGGTAAACACTACCCGCGGCGCGGCCGGCGTGTCAATTTGGCGACGCGCGCGCGGGCCGCCCGCGGACACATTGCCGCCGTGCGGCGGCGGCGCTATGGTGGCGCCATGAAGCTCAGCCTCGACCTGCCGGACTTCGCCTGCCCCATCCGCGCCTACGCACCGGGCCGCGTCACGGTGGGCGAGGAGGTGCTGACGCGCAGCGCCGTGGTGCTCCCGGAACGCATCCTGCGCGACTGGCCGCCGCGCAGCTTCGAGGAGCTCGAGGCGGAGCACCTGCTCGGGCTCTCCGGGCTCGGCGTCGAGGTGCTGCTGCTCGGCACCGGCGAGCGGCTCCGCTTCCCGGATGCCCGGACGTTGGCCGCGCTCCACGCGCATGGCGTCGGCGTGGAGGTGATGGACACCGCGGCCGCCTGCCGCACCTTCAACATCCTCGCCGGCGAGGGCCGGCGCGTGGCCGCCGCCCTCATCATCGGCTGAAGGCCCGGCGCCCGCCTTCATTCGAGCAGGGTGTCGCCCGAGAAGCCCTCGCTCTCGAGGATCTCACGCAGGCGGCGCAGGGCATCCATCTGGATCTGGCGCACGCGCTCGCGCGTGACCCCGATCTCGTTGCCCACCTCCTCCAGCGTCGAGCGCTCGTGCCCCCGCAGCCCGAAGCGGCGCTCGACCACGGCGCGCTGCTTGTCGTTGAGCTTCGACAGCCAGTGCTCGAGGTTCGCCTGCAGGTCCTCGTCCTGCAGGAGCTCGGCCGGGTCGGGGTTGTTCTCGTCGGGGATGGCGTCGAGCAGCAGCCGGTCCTCGTCCTCGCCGATGGGCGAGTCCACCGAGGCGATGCGCTCGGTGAGCGCGAGCAGGCGCCGCACCTCCTCCACCGGCCGCCCGAGCTCGCGCGCGATCTCCTCCACCGTGGGCTCGCGCTTGAGGCGCTGGGCAAGGCGGCGGGAGGCGCGCAGGTAGGCGTTGACCTCCTTGACCACGTGGATGGGCAGCCGGATCGTGCGCGTCTGGTTCATGATGGCGCGCTCGATGGTCTGCCGGATCCACCAGGTGGCGTAGGTCGAGAAGCGGAAGCCCCGCTCGGGATCGAACTTCTCGACGGCGCGGATGAGGCCGAGGTTGCCCTCCTCGATGAGGTCGAGCAGCGCCAGGCCGCGGTTGAGGTAGCGCTTGGCGATCTTGACGACGAGGCGCAGGTTGCTCTCGATCATGCGCCGGCGCGCTTCCTCGTCGCCCTGCTGCGCGAGCCGCGCGTAATGGACCTCCTCCTCGGCGGTGAGCAGGGGCGAGTAGCCGATCTCGCTCAGGTAGAGGCGCGTCGCGTCGAGCTGGTCGTCCGGGATCTCGGACGCATCCAGGACGACGGCCTCGTCCTCGCCGTCGTCAGACTCGGGCTCCGGGGCGAGGGCCTCCTCGGCCTCCTCCAGCAGCGGCTCGTCCGCGGGCGGCGCCGCGCCTCCGGTCGCCGGCCTGCGCCGCCCCCCGCGCCTGCGGGTCCCGCCGCGCGCGCTCATGGGGCCGCCTGCCTCCCGACGGGTGGCGCTGGGTGGCGGCGGCGCATCGGCGCACGGCCTCCGCCGTGCGAGGCGCCTGCTGCCATGTCCTCCTCCTCCACGGTGGCGCCGACGCCGGTTCAGCGCCTCGGCAGCAGCTTCAGCGGGTCGACCGGCCGGCCGTCGCGCCGGATCTCGAAGTGCAGCAGCGCCGTTCCCTTGCCGTCACGTCCCATGTCGGCGATATGCTGGCCGGCGCGCACCCGCTGCCCTTCCCTCACCCGCAGGCGGCTGTTGTGCCCGTAGGCGCTGAGCCAGGTCGCATCGTGCTTGATGATGATAAGCTTGCCGTATCCGACAAGTCCACTTCCGCTGTAGACCACGCGCCCGTCCGCCGCTGCACGCACGGGCTGCCCGACGCGCCCGCCGATGGCGATGCCCTTCTTCCCGGGCCCTTCGGGGTCGAAGCGCCGCAGCAC
>WFOW01000304.1 GCA_015487895.1 Gammaproteobacteria bacterium
GCCCTTCCCTCACCCGCAGGCGGCTGTTGTGCCCGTAGGCGCTGAGCCAGGTCGCATCGTGCTTGATGATGATAAGCTTGCCGTATCCGACAAGTCCACTTCCGCTGTAGACCACGCGCCCGTCCGCGGCGGCGCGGACGGGCTGCCCCACGCGCCCGCCGATCGCGATCCCCCTCTTTCCCGGACCGTCGGGATCGAAACGCCGCAGCAGGCGCCCCTCGGCCGGCCAGCGCCACTCGATGCGCGAGCGCGCGCTCGCCTTCCTGTGTGCCCCCTTCGCCTCCGCCTCGCGGCGGATGGTGCGCCGACGAACCTCCACACGGGGCTCAGGACGCGCCGCCTGCCGCCGCCCGCCGCGCGCGCGCGGCGGGCTCACGCGCAGGCGTTGTCCCGGATGGATGCGATACGGCGGGCGCAGGCCGTTCCAGCGCGCCACCGCGCGCCAGTCGCGCCCGTGCCGCCAGGCGATGCTGTAGAGCGTCTCGCCGCGCCGCACCACGTGCCAGGTGGCGCGCCCGCGCGCGTGGCGCACGGCGCGTGCCGGCTGCGTCCGGGCCCCCTGCGCATGGGGCTCGCTCACGGGCGCGCGTGCGGCCCCGCCGGCACAGGCGCCGAGCAGCCAGGCCAGCGCCAGCAGGGCCACGCCCAGGAAGGGCTCAGGTCGCCGCACCGCGCCAGACGAGCCAGGCCACGATGGCGAGCGCCACGCTCGCCCAACCGATGCGTTCCACATTGCGCCGCACCCACGGCTCGGCGCGCGGCCCCGCCCAGGCGGCGAGCCCCGCGACCAGATAGAAGCGTGCGCCCCGGCCCGCGAGCGAGGCGAGCACGAAGGGAAGGAGCGGCATCGCCGCCGCCCCGGCCGAAAGCGTGAAGGCCTTGTACGGGATGGGCGAGAAGCCAGCGAGCAGCACCACCCACACGCCCCAGCGCTCGAACCATTGGCGTGCCTCCAGGTAGGCCGGCCAGTAGCCGGCGCGCTGGACCAGCGGTGCCACGGCCTCCATGGCGTAGTGGCCGATGAGCCAGCCGGCGATGCCGCCGGCCACCGAGGCGAGCGTGGCGACGAGCGCGTGCCGCCATGCCCGCCGCGGCTCCGCCACCGCCATCGGGACGAGCATGGCGTCCGGCGGCACCGGGAAGAAGGACGACTCGGCGAAGCTCAGCGCCGCCAGCCACCAAGGGGCGTGCCGATGGCGCGCCCCCCGCATCACCGCGTCCATGAGCGCACGGAAGGGCGCCGGCCTCACGCCACGCCTCCACGCCAGGGCACGAAGCTCGCCGGCTCGACCGACTCGGCGATCCAGCGCCCGTCCTCGCGCCGCAGCACGGTGAGCGCCTGCGCCCCGTCTCTGCCGGCGAGCGGCCCGACGAGGCGGCCGCCGGGGGCGAGCTGCTCGAGCAGCGCCGCGGGCGGCTCGGCAGGAGCCGCTGTCAGCAGCACGGCATCGAAGGGCGCACGCGCCGGCCAGCCGCGCGCGCCGTCGCCGTGGCGGGCCCGAATGTTGTGCAGGCCGAGCTCGCGCCACCGTCCGCGTGCGGCGCGCAGCAGCGGCAGCAGCCGCTCGATGGTGCAGACCTCCTCGACGAGGCAGGCGAGCACCGCGGCCTGGTAGCCGGAGCCGGTGCCGATCTCGAGCACGCGCCGCGGCGCCGCCGCCAGCACCAGCTCGGTCATGCGCGCCACGGTGTAGGGCTGTGACAGGGTCTGGCCGTGCCCGATGGGCAGCGCCGTGTCCTCGTAGGCGCGGCTCGCGAGCGCCTCGTCCACAAACAGGTGCCGCGGCAGGCGCGCCATCACCCCGAGCACACGCTCGTCGCGGATGCCCTGCGCCCGCAGCCGCCGGACCATACGCTCGCGCGTGCGCGGCGAGGTCATGCCGACGCCCAGCAGCCGGCGCCGGCTCACCGCAGCGCCTCCACCCAGCGCGCCACCGTCTCCAGCGCCGAGTAGCGGGTAAGGTCCACCTGGATGGGCGTGATGGAGACGCGCCCCTGGCGGATCGCGTGGAAGTCCGTCCCGGGGCCTGCGTCCTGCTCGGCGCCCGGCGGCCCCACCCAGTAGATGGGCCGTCCGCGCGGGTCCATATCGCGCACCACGGGCTCGGAGCGGTGGCGGTGGCCGAGGCGCGTGGCCTCGAAGCCGCGCAGCTCCGCCAGCGGCACATCCGGCACGTTGACGTTGAGGATGGTGTCCGCCGGCACCGGATCCTCGAGCACCTGCCGCACCAGCCGCACCGCGACCTCGGCCGCCGTCTCGTAGTGGCGCGGCCTGGGCGAGACCACCGAGACCGCGATCGCCGGCCGCCCGAGAAAGCGGCCCTCCATCGCCGCCGCCACGGTGCCCGAGTAGAGCACGTCGTCGCCGAGGTTGGCCCCGGCGTTGATGCCGGAGACCACCATGTCGGGCTCGTACTCGAGCAGCCCCGTGATGGCGAGGTGCACGCAGTCGGTGGGCGTGCCCTGCAC
>WFOW01000305.1 GCA_015487895.1 Gammaproteobacteria bacterium
GCATCGCGCGCGACGCCCTGGGAGAGGGGCGCTTCCGGGTGCTCGTGGTGGGATTCGACACCGCCCAGGACACGCCGCAGGCGATGCGGGTCTATGCCCGTCGGCAGGGTGCGGCGGGCGAGCCGGGATGGATCTTCGCCAGCGCCGACGAGCGGACGGTGCGCGCGCTGGCGCGCGACCTGGGCTTCGTCTACGAGCGCGCGCCTCAGGGCTTCGATCATCTGCTCCAGGTGACGCTGCTCGACGGGGAGCTGCGCGTGCGCCGCCAGCTCTACGGCGACGCCCTCACCGCGCCGCAGCTCGTCGAGCCGCTCAAGCAGATCGTCTACGGCGAGCCCATGGGCCGCGGGCTGGTGGCCGAGATCGCCGACCGCGTGCGCCTGTTCTGCACCACCTACGACCCTGCCACCGGCGCCTACCGCTTCGACTACTCGCTGTTCATCGGTCTCGCCATCGCCACGCTCATCCTGCTGTCGACGTTCGTCTTCCTCGTGCGCGAGCTGCGGCGCCGCGGCGCTTCTTGACCCGGATCATGGTTCGGGCCCGAGGCGGCCCCCTAGCATGCGGCCGTGACCGCCCCCCCGGCGGGGCCACGACGTGGAGACGGCTGTGCGGATGCTCCTGCGGCTGCTGCGGGGCGCCTTCGAGCCCTGCGAGCGCCTCGCCTACCGGCTGTTCGGCGGCGAGAGCCCGTTTCACCACCTGGGCGCGCTGACGATCTATCTGTTCTGGATCGTGCTCGTCAGCGGGCTCTACGTGTTCGCCTTCTACGAGACCAGCGTCGCGGGCGCCTACGCCTCGGTCGAGCGCCTCACCCAGGAGCAATGGTATCTCGGCGGGGTGATGCGCAGCCTCCATCGCTATGCCTCCGACGCCGCGGTGCTCACGATGGGGTTGCACCTGATCCGGGAGCTCTCGCGGGACCATCACCGCGGGCCGCGCTGGTTCTCGTGGCTGACCGGCGTGCCCAACCTGTGGATGGTCTACATGCTCGGGATCACGGGCTACTGGATGGTGTGGGACGAGCTCGCCCAGTACGTGGCGGTCGCCACCGCCGAGCTCCTCGACTGGCTGCCCATCTTCACCGACCCCATGGCGAGGAACTTCCTGACGGAAGGAAGCCTGGGCGACCGCTTCTTCACCCTGCTGGCCTTCCTGCACCTCCTGGGCCTGCCGCTCATCCTCGTCGGCACCGTATGGCTCCACATCCAGCGCATCGGGCGCCCGCGCATCAACCCCCCGAGGCGCCTGGCGCTGGGGACCCTGCTGGCGCTGCTCGCGCTCTCCTTCGCGCAACCGGCCACGAGCCATGCTCCGGCGGACCTCACGCGCGCCCCCCGGGTGCTCGACCTCGACTGGTTCTATCTGGCCGTCTATCCCCTGTACGACCTGTTCGGCGCGCCGGCGGTGTGGGGGGTGCTGTGGGGCGGGACACTGCTGCTGTGCGCGCTGCCGTGGCTGCCGCCGCGCCGCCGCGCCCCCGTGGCCGAGGTGAATCCCGAGTGGTGCACCGGCTGCCGCCGCTGCTTCGGCGACTGTCCCTACGGGGCCATCGACATGGCCCCGCACCCGTACAGGCGCGGCAAGGAGGTCTCGGTGGTCGACCCCGCCCTGTGCGTGAGCTGCGGGATCTGCGAAGGCGCCTGCCCCTCGGCCACGCCATTCCGCAGCGTGCGCGAGCTCGTCAGCGGCATCGAGCTGCCGCAGTATCCGGTGCAGGTGCTGCGCGAGCGCGCGCGTGACGCCGCCCGCCGGCTGCGGGGACCGGTCCGCATCGTGGTCTTCGGCTGCGGGCACGCCGCCGATCCGGCGCTGGTGGCGCGTGCCGACACCGCCGCCGTGCCGCTGGTGTGCGCGGCCATGCTGCCGCCCTCGCTGGTCGAGTACCTGATCCGGCGCGAGGGCGTGGACGGGGTGGTGATCGCCGGCTGCCGGGCCGAGGACTGCGAGTACCGGCTCGGCACGCGCTGGGTGGAGGAGCGCATCTGCGGCGCGCGCGAGCCGCATCTGCGGCGCAACGTGCCGCGCGACCGCGTCGCCCTGTGCTGGAGCGGCGCGGACGGCGCGCTCCTGCGCCGCTGCGTCGAGGATTTCCGGGCGCGCCTGGCGCGTGCGGCGGACGCCGGGGACGGCGAGCCGCCTCAGGCGGCCGCGGCGGGAGGAGGCCGCAGTGCCTGATCGCGGTCCCGCATGGGTGGCGGCGGGCCGCGGGCTTGCCTACGTGCTCTTTGCCGCCTTTGTCGGCTTCTTCGCCGTGCGCCCGGCCTGGACGCATCTCGGCCCGGACGAGGCCGTGGTCAAGGTCAGCATCGTCCATCGGGGCCAGCCCGTGGGCGAGTGCCGCGAGCGCAGCGAGGAGGAGCTCGCGCGCCTGCCGCCCAACATGCGTGTCAAGCTTGTCTGCCCGCGCGAGCGCTCGCCGCTCGAGCTCGAGGTCTGGCTGGACGGGCGCCTGCTGCATCGCGAGGTCAAGGCGCCGAGCGGGCTGCACCATGACGGGCCCTCGTACATCTACCGGCGCTTCGTGGTGCCCGCGGGCGAGCACCTGCTGCGCGTGCGCCTGCGCGACAGCGTGCGCGCCGAGGGCTATCCCTACGACCGCAGCGAGCGGGTGCGCCTCGATCCCGGCCGCGTGCTGGCGGTGGACTTCGATCCGGTCGCGGGGATCCGCTTCCGATGAAGGCGGGCGAGAGCGGAGTCTGGGCCCGGACGGCGGACGAGGCCGTTTCCTTCGCGCTGCCGGTGCCGGCGGGCGCCGCCGCGCGGCTCGCGCGCGGGTGGCTGCTGCTCGGCGTGGGGGCGCTGCTGCTCTCCGGGCTCTTCTCCGTGCTGATCGTGCTGGCGCGCGCGCCGGGCGTCTCCGAGCGTCTGCCGTGGGTGGACCTCTTCCATACCGCGCTGGTGGTGCACGTGGACCTGTCGGTGCTGGTCTGGTTGCTGGCTTTCGCGGGCGTCTTCTGGAGCCTGCACGGCGGCGACCGGGCCGTGGCGCTGGGGCGCGCGGCGCTCGCGCTGGCCGCAGCCGGCACTCTTGGCATGGCCGCCGCCCCTTTCCTCGGCGCCGGACGCCCGCTGATGAGCAACTACATCCCGGTGCTGGACGACCCGCTCTTCCTCGGCGCGCTGCTGCTCTTCGCCACCGGGTGCCTGGGGCAGCTCGTGCGGGCCCTGCTCTTCGTGCCGCCGGTGGGGGCCGGCGCGGGCGGCGAGGGGGCGCTGCGCTTCGGGGTCAACACCGCGGCGGTGGCCGGCGGGATGGCCGTGCTGGCCTTCGTCTGGTCGTGGATCCTGCTGCCGGATTTTCTCGAGGGGAAGGAGCGCTACGAGCAGCTCTTCTGGGGCGGCGGGCACGTCCTGCAGTACGTGCACACCCAGCTCATGCTGGTGGCGTGGCTTTGGCTGGCGCATGCCGGAGGGCTGCGCCTGCCCATCACGCCGCGCGTGGTGCTCGCGCTGTTCGCGTGGGGTCTGCTCGCGGTCTTCGCCACGCCGCTGATCTACCTTGCCTACCCCTTCGGGTCGGTGCCGCATCTGCGTGCCTTCACGTGGATGATGGCCTTCGGCGGCAGCCTCGCCGCCGCGCCCCTCGGCGCGGCCGTGCTCGCCGGATCCCTCGGCCGGGTGCGAGCGGACGGAGGCGATCCCGTGGCGAGGACCGCGCTGTGGGCCTCGGTGACGCTCTTCGGCGTCGGCGGCATGCTCGGTTTCGCCATCGAGGGCGGAGACGTGCGCGTGCCCGCGCACTACCACGGGAGCATCGTGGGCGTCACCCTCGCCTTCATGGGGCTGGCCTACCACCTGATGCCGCGCCTCGGGCTCGGGGAGCCGCCGTCCGGTCTCGCACGCTGGCAGCTCGGGCTCTACGCCACCGGCCAGCTCCTGCACGTGCTGGGGCTGGCCTGGTCCGGCGGCTACGGCGTGCCGCGCAAGACGCCCGGTGCCGCGCAGGGGCTTGAGAGCCTGCCCGAGATTGCGGGCATGGCCGTGATGGGGCTCGGGGGCCTGCTCGCGATCGCCGGCGGCATGCTGTTTGTGGTTGCGGCCGGGCTGGCCCTCGCGCGCCGCCCCTAGCATATCTGGCCAGAGAGCCCATTGATCTAGATCAACCGACAGCCTGCCCGCCCCCGCCATCCTGCTTCAGGTCAATTCCTGCAGGGGCGTTGCTGGAGATGTGCCTTGCCGTGGCTCTCACGGGCGCCACGGACGGCCAGGGCACGGGACAGGGAAGGGCATGGCGGCACCGGAAGGCCCGGGGGGGCGTGGGGCACGCCGCCCGCCGGCGGCGTGCCCCACGGAGCACCTTGCGCTCCCCGGTTGCGTGACGGGACGATGATCCGCAGCTCCGCAGCCGCCCGGGACGATGCTGCGCCTGGCCGCGAGGGCTTGCGCTGCCGGCGCTGCTGTCTCGGGTCCCTGTGCCTGCCCGCGGGCGTGCAGCCGGCGGAGGTCGCCCTCCTCGACGGTGTCGTGGACACGCGCCGCGAGCTCGCCGAAGGCGAGGTGCTGGTGGAGGAGGGCGCTCCCCTCCGGGCGCTGTGGGTGGTGCGCTCGGGCTCGCTGAAGGCCGAAACCCGGTGGGGGGGGCGCGCCCAGGTGGTGGCCTTCCACCTGCCGGGCGAGCTCGCGGGCTGGGACGCCATCGCCGGAGGGCGCCATCGCGCCACCATCCGGGCCCTCGAGCCCTCGGCACTGTGTGCGGTGCGCTACCAGCGCCTCATGGGGCTGGGCGACCGCATCCCCAGGCTGCACCGCCGTCTCCTGGCCATGCTCTCGGGCGCCGCGCGCTGCGACTGGGTGGTTTCGGCCGTGGGAGCGGGTGTGCAGGCCGAGGCCCGCGTGCTCGCCTTCCTGCTCAGCCTCGCCGAGCGGCTTATGGCCGCCGGCCTCAGCGTGGACGAGGTCCGTCTCAGCATGTCGCGCGACGACATCGCGAGCTACCTGGGGCTCGCCCCGGAGACCGTGAGCCGCGCCATGGTGCGTGTGGGACGGCTCGACTGCCTGGAGGTGCGCCGCCGTCGCGTGCGCTTCCACGACCTCGAGGCGCTGCGCGCGGCCCTGCATGCCATGACGGCTTCCCGATTTTGAGTTTTGTCAAATCCGGGGCGCGCCGCGGTTGTCCGTGGCGGGTCCCTCGCATTACCAAAACCAAGCATTGGTTCCGCCCCGCCGCCACGGCGGGGCGGCGCCGGCACGGGGCGCAAGATCCCGGCCGGCCGCCGGACCACCACCGGGAGGCCGAGGAGGAGGATGCCGATGGCGCAGCAAGGCGCGGAGCTCGACCGCGAGCTCGGCGGCCGGCTCGCGGCCGCCGCCCACGAGGGCGAGGGGCATGCCGCCGGGGAGCATGCCCACGAGTGGGAGACCAGCCCCTGGCCGCTCACCATCAGCGTGGGCATCCTCCTCGCACTGCCCTTGGCCTTCGCCTTCAGGTTCGTCTACGGACAGCCGCTGCTCGCGGTCATCATGCTGGGCCTGGGGACGCCGCTCATCGTGGCCGGCGTGGTCGGATGGGTGCGCGAAGGGCTCGGGGCCCACGAGCTCGGTCTCAGCCCCGCGGCCATGCCGTGGTTCATCCTCGCCGAGGCCCTGATCTTCCTGACGCTGTTCGCCAGCTACTGGGTGATGCGCCTCGGGGCCCCCGAGTGGCCGCCGGCGGGCACGGTGGATCTGCCGCGTCTGGTGCCCCTGGCGATGACCGCGATCCTGGTCTCATCCAGCTTCACCATCCACGCGGCCGAGGCGCGCCTGGCGGAAGGGCGGCACGGCGCTTTCCTGCGCTGGCTGGCGCTGACGATGGTGCTGGGCACGGTCTTCGTGCTGCTGTCGGCCTTCGAGTGGCGCGAGCTCATCCACGAGGGCTTCACGCCCGCGACCAACGCCTACAGCACGGCCTTCTTCTCGATCACGGGCTTCCACGCGGCGCACGTCATCGTCGGGCTGGGCGCCTTCGTGGCGCTGCTCCTGCCGGCGCTGCGGGGCCGCGTCAGCGAGCCCTTCGTGAAGTCGGCCTCGATGTACTGGCACTTCGTGGACGTCGTGTGGCTGTTCGTCGTCTCGCAGGTCTATTTCTGGTGACCGTGCGACGCATGGCGGAACTGGCGGCGCTGCTGGCGCTGGCGCTCGCGGCCGGGCGGGCGGCGGCGCTGCCCGGAGGGCCGCAGGCCGCCACCGAGCGCTCCGAGCTCGACCCGAACGTGCTGCGCATCGACGAGCCGCGCCACCTCGGCACGCGCCTCGACCCTGGTCTCCTGCTGCGCGACAGCGAGGGGCGCACCTTCCGGCTCGGCGACCTCTTCGGCAAGCCGCTGGTGCTGGTGCTCTCCTATTACAGCTGCGACGGGGTCTGCCCCACCATCGCGCGCAACCTCGAGCGGACCCTGGAAGGGGTGGAGCGCTTCCGCCCCGGCCAGGACTTTCGCGTGCTCACGGTCTCCTTCGACCGCCATGACACGCCCGAACGCGCGCGCGCCTTCCTCGCCCGCAGCCGCGCGCGCACCACACCGGGCTGGACCGTCGCGGTGCTCGCCGATCCCGGCGACATCCGCCGGCTCACGGACGCGGTCGGATACCGTTATTTCTGGTCCGTGCAGGACCGCATGTTCGTGCACCCCAACGCCTACGTGGTGCTCTCGCCCGAGGGGCGCATCGTGCGCTACCTCTATGGGCTGCGCATCGGTCCGCGCGATCTGGAGCTCGCGCTCATCGACGCCAACTGGGACCGTATCACCGAGTCCGGGCGCGTGCTCGACATCGTCGCGGGCGTGTGCTTCAGCTACAGCTATGCCGACGGGCGCTACGTCCTCAACTATCCGCTCTTCGCGGGGATGGGGGCGCTGGCGCTCGGCATCGGCCTGGTGGCGTTCTCGTTCCTGGTCTACCGGCGCAGACGACACGGGAGGGTGGGGCATGCCTGAGGTGCGATCCGTCCTCGCGGCCGTGCCGACCGGCCTGCTGGTCGCGGGTGCGGCCGTGGCCGGGCCCGGGCCCATCGCAGACCCGGCCGTGGGCTGGGACCGGCTGTGGGAGGAGATGCTGATCGACATCACCGTCATCGGGCTGGTGTTCGCGGCCGTGGCCGCCTGGTTCATGTGGCGCTATCGCCGCCGCGACCGCGCCGAGGGTGACCCCCCGCGCCTGAGCGCCACCGCTGCCGTGGGCTGGGCCGTGATCCCCGCCTTCGTCTTCATGGCCGACGATTTCTACCTGGCGGCGAAGGGCTGGGAGCTGTGGAAGGTCTACCGCACGGTCCCCGAGGGTGCCCTGGAGGTGCGCCTCGACAGCGCCATGTGGAGCTGGAACTACACCTATCCCAACGGCGCGGTCACGGTGAACGAGCTGCGCGTGCCGGCCGGCCGCCCCGTGCTGCTGCGCATGACGAGCCGCGACGTCGTGCACAGCCACTTCATCCCGGACTTCCGCGTCAAGGAGGACTCGATGCCGGGACGCATCACCTACCTCTGGTTCTACCCCAAGGAGCCCGGGGAGCACGTCGTCACCTGCGCCGAGTACTGCGGCCTGCTGCACTCGCGCATGGCCGGCAAGGTGATCGTCATGGCCCCCGACGCCTTCGAGGCCTGGTACCGGGCGGCGGGGCAGAAGGCGGCCGCCGAGGCCGCCTCCGGCGGGGAGGAGGTCTGAGCGATGGGCGCCACACTGCGGTCCTGGCTGTTCACCACCGACCACAAGCGCGTCGGCATCCTCTACCTGATCGGCTCGCTCGCGGCCTTCGCCATCGCAGGCGTCATGGCGATGCTGATGCGCATCGAGCTCACGAACATCGGGCCCGACATCACGGACAACCCCCAGGACTACAACGTGTGGCTCTATTTCCACGGGGCGGCCATGATCCTGGGGTTCCAGATCCCGGCGTTGACGGGATTTCTCGCCAACTACTGCGTGCCGCTCATGATCGGCGCGCGCGACGTCGCCTTCCCGCGCCTCAATGCCCTCAGCGTCTGGCTGTTCTGGGCGGGCATCGTGCTGGCGCTCGCGACCTTCGTGATCCCGGACCCGCCCGACGTCATGTGGACGGGCTATCCGCCCTACGCGACGATGACCTGGGGCAACACGGCCTTCTACAGCTTCACGGTGCTGCTGCTGGGCTTCTCGTCCATCCTCGGCGGCGTCAACTTCCTCACCACCGTGGCCTATATGCGCGCTCCCGGGATGGGCTGGAACCAGCTCAACGTCTTCGTCTGGTCCATCGTCGTCGCCTTCATCATTCAGCTCATCTTCGTGCCGGTGCTGGGCACGGCGGTGACCATGCTCCTTTTCGACAAGTATCTGGGCACCACCTTCTTCCAGCCCGCCAACGGCGGTGACGTGCTCATCTACCAGAATCTCTTCTGGTTCTACTCGCACCCGGCGGTCTACGTCATCCTGCTGCCCTTCCTCGGCATCACCTACGAGATCGTGGCCACCTTCGCCCGCAACCGCGTGTTCAACTACAAGATGGTGGTCTACGGCGGCTTCGGCGGCGTGCTGCTGCTCGCGGGCGAGGTCTGGGTGCACCACCTCTACACCGCCGGGGTGCCCGACTGGCTGCGCGTGGGGCAGATGGTGACCACGCTGCTGATCAGCGTGCCGGTGGGGCTGCTCATGATCGGCCTCGTCGGCACCCTCTACCGCGGCTCCATCGAGTACCGCACGCCCATGCTCTACGCCCTCGGGGTGCTCTTCTTCTTCCTCATCGGCGGCCTCACGGGCATCCCCAACGCCATCGCCTCGCTCGACCTGCACCTGCAGGACACCTATTTCATCCCCGGGCACTTCCACTACGTGATGGCGGTGGCCGGCACCTTCGCCATCTTCGGGGCCGTCTACTACCTGTTCCCGAAGATGACGGGACGCATGTACCGTGAGAGGACCGGCAAGCTGGGCTTCTGGCTCACCTTCATCGGCATGAACCTGGTCTTCATGCCCATGATGATCGCGGGCATCGAGGGCATGCCGCGCCGCTACTACGACTACGCCCAGTTCCCCCAGGTCGAGGGCATGCAGCAGCTCATGACCGTCGGCGCCTTCGTCATCCTCGCCGGCGCCCTGGTCACGCTGTGGAACTGGCTGCACGGGGCCCTGCGCGGCGAGCCGGCGCCGGCCAACCCGTGGGGCTCGCGCTCGCTCGAGTGGACGGCAGCGCCCTCGCCGCCTCCGCCCGGCAACTTCCCGGTGCCGCCGCGGCTCGAGCCCGGATGGAGCCCCTACGCCTACGGCGAGCGGGCCTGAACGCGCTCCTGCCGGGCCTCGCCACGCCGGGCGCGCGGGGCATCGCGCGGGCCTGGCTCGCGGCCGCGGTCGCGGCGCTCGGGGCCTCGGGGCTGCTGGCCCTGCTGGTGGTGGCGGCAAGGGCCCCCGAGGTCGGCCGCAACGCCGCGCTCGCCGCCGCCTTTCCCCGCGCCCTGGTGGTGCACGTGACCTACGGCGTGATCGCCTGGCTCGCCGCGGGCGCCGCCCTCGTCTGGACGCTGCTCGGCTCCGGGCGCGCCGCCGGGGCGGGGGCCGGGGTGTTCTGGGC
>WFOW01000306.1 GCA_015487895.1 Gammaproteobacteria bacterium
GCACTTCGGCGCGCGCCTCGACGAGATCAACGTCTACGTGACCGCCGTCGGGGCGGTGACGCTCGCCACCAGCGTCCTCGTGCGCAGGCGCTGGCCGCGGCTGCCGCACATGCTCGTCGCCATGATCGCGGGAAGCGTCTTCGCCGTCGCGCTCGAGGCCGCGGTCGGCGCCGGACGCGCGGGGATCGCCAAGGTCGGCGCGCTCCCTGCCAGCCTCCCGCCGCTCTCCAGCCCCGAGTTCGACTGGAAGACCATGCGCGAGCTCGCGCCCGCGGCGCTCGCCATGACGCTGTTCGCCCTGACCGAAGCGGTCTCCATCGCGCGCTCCATCGCCGCCCGCGCCGGCTACCAGATCGACGGCAACCAGGAGTTCATCGGCCAGGGGCTGTCGAACATCGTCGGCAGCTTCTTCTCGGGCTACGTGGCCACCGGCTCCTTCAACCGCAGCGCCCTCAACTACGCCGCCGGCGCGCGCACGCCGGTCGCGGCGGTGCTCGCCGGCGTGCTGCTCATGGGCATCGTCGTCGCGGTGGCCCCGCTGGTGGCCTACCTGCCGAACGCGGCGATGGCGGCGATCCTGTTCGTGGTCGCCTGGGGGCTCATCGACCTCAAGCACATCCGCCACATCCTCAGGGCGAGCCGCTCCGACACGGCGGTGCTCGCCACCACCTTCTTCGGCGCGCTCTTCCTCGACCTGGAGTTCGCCATCCTCGCCGGCGTCATCCTTTCGCTGGTCCTCTACCTGATGCGCACCTCGCACCCGCGCATCCTGCCGCGCGTGCCGGACCCGCGCCTGCCCAAGCGGCAGTTCAACACCGACCCGTCGCTGCCCGAGTGCCCGCAGCTCAAGATGGTGCGCATCGACGGCTCGCTGTTCTTCGGGGCGGTGCCGCACGTGCAGGAGACGCTGTCCGAGTACGAGCGCGAGAGGCCCGAGCAGCGCCACCTGCTGCTGCTCATGCAGGGGGTCAACTTCGCCGACGTCGCCGGCGCGGAATTCCTCGCGCACGAGGCCGAGCGCCGGCGCGCGCGCGGCGGCGGACTCTACCTCTACCGCGTCAAGGAGGGCGTGATGGAGGTGCTGCGCCGCGGCGGCTACATCGAGACCATCGGCGAGGAGAACTGCTTCCGCAGCAAGACCGAGGCCATCGGCCACATCGTGCGCCGGCTCGACCCGGAGGTCTGCCGCCGCTGCACCGCGCGCATCTTCAAGGAGTGCGAGAGCCTGCCGGGCCCGCAGCAGGAGGCGCCGCGGGCGGGATGAGCCCGCCGGGGGGCGCCCTGCCTGGCACGCGGGCGGGCCGCTGTCGCACAATGTGGCCCCCGGCCGATGGAGACCCTTCCTTGAGCGCGCCCGCACCATCCGCCGCCCCGCCGCCGCGCTTCCGGCCGCTGCGGCTGCGCCCGCGCGAGGAGCGGCGCATCCGCGCCGGCCATCCGTGGGTCTACAGCAACGAGGTGGACACCCGCGCCACGCCGCTCGCCGCCTTCGAGCCGGGCGAGCCGGTCGAGGTGCAGGCCGCCGACGGGCGCTTCCTCGGCACCGGCTACGTCAACCCGCACTCGCTCATCTGCGCGCGCATCGCGAGCCGCGACCGCCGCCACCCCTTCTCGCGCTCGCTGATCGTCCATCGCCTCAAGGTGGCCCTCGGCCTGCGCGAGCGCCTGTTCGAGGGGCCCTGGTACCGGCTCGCGCACGCCGAGGGCGACCGCCTGCCGGGCCTCGTGGTGGACCGCTACGGCGACGTGCTGGTGGCGCAGCTCAACACCGCCGGGATGGAGCGCGCGCGCGAGGACGTCCTCGCCGCCCTCGAGAAGGTGCTGCGCCCGCGCGCGGTGGTGCTGCGCAACGACAGCCCCGTGCGCGAGCTCGAGGGCCTGCCGCGCGCGGTCGAGGTCGCCCGCGGCGAGCCCCCCGCGGAGGTGGAGGTCGAGGAGGCGGGGCTGCGCTTCCGCGTGCCGCTCCTCGGCGGCCAGAAGACCGGCTGGTTCTACGACCAGCGCGACAACCGCCTGCGGCTCGCGCGCTACGCGCGCGGCGCGCGCGTGCTCGACCTCTTCAGCTACGCCGGCGGCTGGGGCATCCGCGCCGCGGCCTGCGGCGCCGAGTCCGTGCTGTGCGTGGACAGCTCCGAGGCGGCGCTGGCGCGCGTGGCGGAGAACGCGCGCCTCAACGGCGTCGCCGAGCGCGTGCGCACCCTGCGCGCCGACGCCTTCGAGGCGCTGGCGGCGCTGCGCGCCGAGCGCGCGCGCTTCGACCTCGTCGTGCTCGACCCGCCCGCCTTCGTCCGGCGCCGGCGCGACCTCGGGGCGGGCATCGAGGCCTACCGCAGGCTCAACCGCATGGCCATGCAGGTGCTGGCCAAGGACGGCTTCCTCGTCACCTGCTCGTGCTCCTACCATCTGGACCGCGCGCGCTTTCTCGCCCTCGTGCACGAGGCCGCGCGCCACGTGGACCGCAACCTCCAGCTCCTCGAGCGCGGGCACCAGGCGCCGGACCACCCGGTGCACCCCGCGGTGCCCGAGACCGACTACCTCAAGTGCCTGGTGCTGCGCGTGAGCCTGGCCTGATGCTGCGCCACCCCGGCTTCGACCCCGTCGCCGTCGAGATCGGCCCCCTCAAGGTGCGCTGGTACGGGCTCATGTACGTGCTCGGCTTCCTCGCCGCCTGGTGGCTGGGCCGCCGGCGGGCCGCGCGTCCGGGCTCGGGCTGGCGGGCGGAGGAGATCGGCGACCTGCTGGTCTATGCGGCCTTCGGCGTCATACTCGGCGGGCGCGTCGGCTACGTGCTGTTCTACGGGCTGGACGCCTTCCTCGCCGATCCGCTCATGGCGCTCCGGATCTGGGAGGGCGGCATGTCCTTCCACGGCGGGCTCCTCGGCGTCATGGCGGCGCTGTGGCTCTACGGGCGCCGCACCGGGCGCGGCTTCTGGGCGGTGGCCGACTTCTGCGCGCCGCTGGTGCCGCCGGGGCTCCTCTTCGGGCGCATCGGCAACTTCATCAACGGCGAGCTGTGGGGGCGGCCCACGGACCTGCCCTGGGGCATGGTCTTTCCGCTCGCCGGGCCCGAGCCGCGCCATCCCTCGCAGCTCTACGAGGCGGCGCTGGAAGGGCTGGCGCTGTTCGCCCTGCTGTGGTGGTTCACCGCGCGTCCGCGTCCGCCCATGGCGGCCTCCGGCCTGTTCCTCGCGCTCTACGGCAGCTTCCGCTTCCTGGTGGAGTTCGTGCGCGAGCCCGATCCCCAGCTCGGCTTCGTCGCCTTCGGCTGGCTGACCATGGGCCAGCTCCTGTCGCTGCCGATGGTGGCGGGGGGACTGGCGCTGCTGTGGTGGGCCTACCGGCGCGCATCGAGGGAGGGCGGATGAGACAGTACCTGGATCTCATGCGGCACGTGCTCGAGCACGGCGTGCGCAGGGAGGACCGCACCGGCACGGGCACGCTCAGCATCTTCGGCTGGCAGATGCGCTTCGATCTCGCCGAGGGCTTTCCCGCGGTCACCACCAAGCGCCTGCACCTGCGCTCGATCATCCACGAGCTGCTGTGGTTCCTGCGCGGCGAGACCAACATCCGCTACCTGCACGAGCACGGCGTGACCATCTGGGACGAATGGGCCACGGAGGACGGCGAGCTCGGCCCCATCTACGGGCGCCAGTGGCGCGCCTGGCGCACGCCCGACGGGCGCGTGGTCGACCAGATCGCCCAGGCGGTGGAGCAGATCCGCACCCGTCCGCACTCGCGGCGCATCCTGGTGAGCGCCTGGAACGTGGCGGACCTCCCGGACGAGGGGATGAGCCCGCAGGACAACGTGCGCGCCGGCCGCATGGCGCTCGCGCCCTGCCACACCTTCTTCCAGTTCTACGTGGCCGAGGGCAGGCTCTCGTGCCAGCTCTACCAGCGCAGCGCCGACATCTTTCTCGGCCTTCCCTGCAACATCGCCTCCTATGCCCTGCTGACCATGATGGTGGCGCAGGTGACGGGCCTCCGGCCGGGCGAGCTCGTCCACACCCTGGGCGACGCGCACCTGTACCTCAACCACCTGGAGCAGGCGCGCACCCAGCTCGCGCGCGAGCCGCGCCCGCTGCCGCGCATGCGCATCAACCCCGAGGTGCGCGACCTCTTCGCCTTCCGCTACGAGGACTTCGAGCTGGTCGGCTACGACCCCCACCCGCCCATCAAGGCGCCGGTGGCGGTGTGAGCGGATGGGTGCCCGCCCGCGCGTGACCCTGGTGGCGGCGGTGGCGCGCAACGGCGTCATCGGCCGCGGCGGGGCGCTCCCGTGGCGCCTGCCCGCGGACCTGCGCCGTTTCCGCGCGGTCACCTGGGGGCACCCCGTGGTGATGGGCCGGCGCACCTGGGAGTCCATCGGCCGGCCGCTCCCGGGCCGGCGCAACATCGTCGTCACCCGACGGCGCGGCTACCGCGCCCCCGGGGCGGAGGTCGTCCCCTCGCCGCAGGCCGCGCTCGCGGCGGCCGCCGGTGCCGGCGAGGTCATGGTCATCGGCGGCGCCGAGGTCTACGCGGCCTTCCTGCCGCTCGCCGACCGCATCCTGCTCACGGAGGTCGAGGCCGAGCCCGAGGGCGACACCTTCTTCCCGCGCCTCGATCCCGGCGAGTGGCGCGAGACGGCCCGCGAGCGCCATCCGGCCGACGCCGAGAACCCCTTCGCCTGCAGCTTCGTCACGCTGGAGCGTGCCTCGCGGGAGGCGGCGCGCGGGGGACAGGGGGCGGGCGCCGGAGGCGCACGGAACGGGTGACGGCCGGCGGTGGGCCGGCCTGCGGGAGGAAGGCCGGCATCGCGCGCCGCCGCCCGCGCGCAGGACGGCGGGGACGCCGCTGGGTGGCCGGGCCGATCAGGCGGCGCCTGCGCCCTCGGCGAGCACGCGCTCGATGATGGCGTCCACGGCCGGGTCGCCGTGGCGGATGGCGGCGAGCAGCGCGCGGGCGCGCGGCGAGAGGCGCCGCCAGCCCCAGCGCGCGCGCCGCAGGGCCTCGGCCTCGCCCTCGCGCGCGAGGTAGAGCGGCAGGTTGGTGTCGTAGAAGGAGAGGCTGTCGGCGTCGCGCAGGAGGTCGGCGCGCGCATCGCCGCCGGACTCGTGCCGCGCGACCAGCCGGCAGGCCTCGCGCACCAGCGGCTCGGGGGCGCCGCAGCCGCGCAGGATGCGCTCGAGCACGCGCGCGCCGTTGCGCGCGTGCGCGGCCTTGAAGGCGTCGTAGTCGTCGAAATCGGCGCGGCGC
>WFOW01000307.1 GCA_015487895.1 Gammaproteobacteria bacterium
GAGCGTCAGGCGGTTGAAGGTGTAGCCCGCGAAGTGCATGGCGGCCACGGCGCCGAGGAGCGAGACCGGGATGGCGAGGGCGATGATGCCGGTGGCGCGCAGGTTCCGGAGGAAGAGCCACACCACGAAGGCGGCGAGCAGCGTGCCGCCGGTGCGGGCCGCCGCCGACGGCACGCGCGAGGTCGTCTTCGCGGTCCTCGCCTCCACGCTCACGCTGGTCGCGATCTTCGCGCCGGTCATCTTCATGGGGGGCATCGTCGGCCGCTTCTTCGAGTCCTTCGCCGTGGTGGTGACGGTCGGGGTGCTCGTCTCCTGGTTCGTGTCGATGACCCTCACGCCGATGCTCTGCGCCCGCCACCTCGGCGACGGCGGACGCGAGGGGCCGGTGCGGCGCGCACTGGCGCGCGCCTTCGGCGCCGTCGAGGCGGGCTACCGCCGGCTGCTCGCCGCCGCCCTGCGCCGGCGCTGGGCGGTGCTCGTCGGCGCCCTCGCCGCCGTCGCCGCCACCGTCCCCGTGTTCGGAGACCTCGGCAAGACCTTCGTCCCGCCCGAGGACGAGGGCCGCTTCCTGGTGCTGATCAAGACGCCGCTCGGCTCCAGCCTCGCCTACACCGACGCGCGCCTGCGCGAGGTCGAGCGCCTGATCGCGGCCGAGCCCGGGGTGCGCAGCCGCTTCACGGCCATCGGCCTCGGCCGCCAGGGGCAGGTCAACCGCGCCATCGCCTTCGTGCGCCTCGAGCCGCGCGCGCGCCGCGCCCGCAGCCAGCAGGAGATCATCGCCTCGCTCCAGCAGCGCCTCGCCGACCTCGCGGGGGTGCGCGCCTTCGCCGCCCCGGTGCCCATCGTCGGCGGCTTCCGCGGCGAGCCCCTGCAGTTCACGGTGAGCGGACCCAACCTCGAGAAGGTGGCGGCGCTCGCACGCGAGCTGCGCCGGCGGCTCGCCGCGGTTCCCGGCATGGGCCGCGTGGACCTCGACCTCGAGCTCGACCTGCCGCAGCTCAGGCTGCGGGTGGACCGCACGCGCGCCGCGCTCCACGGCGTCTCCCCGCGCGACGTGGCGCTGGCCGTCAACGTGCTCGCCGGCGGGCTCGATGTTGCCAAGTACAACGACGAGCCGGGCGACGGCGAGCGCTACGACGTGCGCCTCAAGGCGCGCGAGGGCTTCTACCGCACGCCGGACGACCTGCGCCGCATCTGGCTGCGCGGGCGCGACGGGCGGCTGGTGCGCATCGACAGCGTGGCGCGCTTCGAGGAGCGGCCGGGCCCCGCCGTGATCGGCCGCTTCGACCTCCTCTACGCGGCCAACTTCTACGCCAGCCCGACCATGCCCCTCGGCGAGGCCGTCGCGCGCGTGCGCGCGCTCGCCGCCGAAATGCTGCCGCCGGGCTACCGCCTGCAGTTCCAGGGCGAGGCCGAGGAGTTCGGCAAGACGGTCGGCTACATCGCCTTCGCCTTCGGGCTCGCGGTGGTGCTGGTCTACATGGTGCTCGCGAGCCAGTTCAACTCCTTCGGCCAGCCGCTGCTGGTCATGACCGCGCAGCCGCTGGCGGTCGTCGGCGGCATTCTGGCGCTGTGGCTGTCGGGCCACACGCTCAACGTCTTCTCGATGATCGGCATGGTGCTGCTGGTGGGGCTGGTGGCCAAGAACGCCATCCTGCTCGTGGACCTCACCAACCGGCTGCGCGCGCGCGGCATGGGCGTCGACGAGGCGCTGCTCGCCGCCTGCCCGACGCGCCTGCGCCCGGTGCTGATGACCTCGCTCACGGTGGTGCTGGCGCTGCTGCCCACGGCGCTGGGCCTCGGCGCGGGCGGCGAGGCCAACGCGCCGCTCGCCGTCGCCGTCGTCGGCGGCATGGTGAGCTCGACGCTGCTCACCCTGCTCGTGGTGCCGGCGCTGTATTCGCTCACGGCGCGCCGCCGGGCCTGACCCGCACCGCGGCGCAGCCCCGCGCCGCTCCGGCCGTCTCTGTCGCCCGGCAGCTTCTGCACCGTGCGGACCGACGGCCGGGCCGACGGCGCCTCTCCGCCGGCGCGCGAGCGCCCTTGCGCCCGGCGCGCCGGGACGGCAAGATTCCCCGCCGGCACAGAAGCCGCCCCGCCTGCCAACAACAACCACAAGCGCGAACGCGGGACCGCCATCAGGGAACGGCGCCTTCGGGAACCGGCCGGGTGGACGGGCCGGCCGTTCTGCGTGGCCCGCGCGGGTGCCGGAGCGCCCCGGCGGGCCGGGATGGGGCCACCCCCGCCGGCGCGGGGATGGCGGGGAGCGACGACACTGCTCAGAGGCGGACCCCTTTCCGCGCTGGTCGACCACCTGCTGTTCCGGCGCGGGACCGAGCGCTCGCAGGCCGTCGCGCGGCTGGTGCTCACCAGCGGCGCGGTCGCCTACCTGTGCGCGATGGCGGCCCGCAATCCGGCGCCGGGGGTCACCGAGGGCCTGCGCGCGGTCCTCGCCTTTCTCGGGTTCGCGCTCCTCCTCTATCTCACCACGCGCCTCTGGCCGCGGCCCTCGCGCCTGCGGCGCGTGGTGGCCATCCTCGCCGACCAGGGCACCATCAGCTACGCGATGCACGTGACCGGGGGCATCGGCGCGGTCTTCTACCCCCTCTACCTCTGGGTGAGCGTGGGCAACGGCATGCGCTTCGGCCCGGGATACCTCGCGCTCGCCACCGCGGCGGGACTGGCGGGCTTCGGCGCCGTGGTGGCCGCCGGCCCCTACTGGCACGCCAACGGGCCGCTGGCCGCGGGCCTGCTCCTCGGCATCCTGGTGCTGCCGGCCTTCTACTGGACGCTGCTGCGCGACCTGCACCGCGCCAACCGCCGGCTCGCCGGCCGGCTGCGCGGTCGGGAGGCCTCTGCCGGCGCCGACCCCCTGACGGGGCTCGCCGACCGGCACCGCTTCCTGGAGGCGCTCGGCGAGCGGGCGGCATGGGCGCTCGCGGGCGGGCGGCGCCTGGGGCTCGCCGTCGCCGACCTCGACGGGCTCGCCCGCGTCAACGACGGCCTCGGCCACGAGGCGGGCGACGCCCTGCTGCGGCAGGCGGCGCACCGCCTGCGGCGCCTGGCGCGGCCCGGCGACACGGTCGCGCGCATCGGCGCCGACGAGTTCGTGCTCCTGCGCCCGGACCCGCCTGCGGGCAGCGCCCTCGCGCGCGAGGTGCTCGACGCGCTCGAGCCGCCCTACCACCTCGCGGGCAACGCCGTCAGCGTCGGCGCCAACGTGGGGGTCGCGCTGCTGCCCGACCATGCCGCGAGCGGCGGCGAGCTGCTGCGCGCCGCCCAGCAGGCGCTCCACCGCGCCCGCCACGAGGGAGGCGGACGCCACCGCGTGCACGGGCCCGGCATGGCACGCTGCTCCTCCGAGGCGCTCCTCACGGAGACCGCCCTGCACCGCGCGCTCGCCCGCGGCGAGCTGGTGCTCCACTTCCAGCCGCGCGTGGCGCTCGCCAGCGGCGCCATCGTCGCCGCCGAGGCGCTCCTGCGCTGGGAACGTCCCGGCCACGGGCTGCTGCGCCCGGCCGCCTTCCTCGCGCTCGCCGAACGCAGCGAGCTCATCTGCCGCATGGGCGAATGGGTGCTGGGGGAGGTGGTGGCCATGCGCCGCCGGCTGGAATCGGCCGGTCACGGGGAGGTGGCCCTGGCGGCGAACCTCGCGCCCGTCGAGCTCGGCCGCGCGGAGCTGTGCGCCCGGCTGGCCCGGGCGCTGGGCGACGAAGGCACAGAGCACCCCTGGCTCGAGCTGGAGATCACGGAGCGCGCCGCGCTCGACCCCGGCCCCGAGCTGCGCGAGATCCTGCTCCAGCTCCGGAGGCGGAAGGTGCGCATCGCCCTCGACGACTTCGGCACCGGATACTCGTCGCTGGCCCACCTGCGCGAGCTGCCGGTGGACATCCTCAAGATCGACTCGCGTTTCGTCGCCGGAGTCGACCGCGAGCCGCGGGACCGCGCCCTCGTCGAGGCGGTGCTCCGCCTCGCCCACGCCCTCGGCATCCGTGTCGTCGCCGAGGGCGTGGAGCGTCCCTCGCAGGCACGCATCCTCGCCGAGCTCGGCTGCGACGAGGCGCAGGGCTACCTGTACCATCCGCCGCTGCCCCCGGACGGCTTCCTCGCCCTCCTCTACCGCCACGCGCGGGAGCACAAGGGCCGCACCACCCGGCACTGAGCCTCTGCTTGGCAGAGGCGGGAGACGGGTATCGGGAGACGAGGGTCGGTGCGCGCTCTTCGGGCGGGTTACGGGTTACGGGTTGCAGGCTACGGTGTACAGTCATCTGTCATCTGTCATCTGTCATCTGTCATCTGTCATCTGTCACCCGTCACCCGTCACCCGTCACCCGTCACCCGTCCCTCCGCCGCCGCGAAGCGCGCGAGGCGCCGCAGCGCGGCGTCGCGCTCGCGCCGCGCGAGGGGCGCGCGCCGCAGGCCGTCCTCGAGCACGGCGACGGTGTGGTCGTAGACGGCGCGGTCGACCGGGTAGGGCGTGCCGTCCTTGCCGCCGTGGGCGAAGCTGAAGCGCGCGGGATCGCGCGTGGAGGCGGGCGTGCCGTGGACGAGCTCGGCGACGAGGGCGAGCGCGCGCAGCGCCTTCGCGCCGAGCCCCGGCGTGAGCAGCAGCGACTCGAAGTCGGCGGGCGCCCGCTCCCAGGTGGAGAGCAGCACGCGCCGCAGGCGCCGCGGGTCCAGGTCGGCCGCCGTCACGGCGTGCCGGCGCGGCAGCGTGAGCTCCGGAAGGCGCCCGAGCAGGCGCCCGGTCTCGCGGTCGGGCGCGCGGGCGACGGCGAGCAGCGCCTCCTGCGCCCGGGCGCTCTCCTCCGCCACCAGGTTCAGGGTCTCGCCGCGGGCGTCGCAGCAGACGGCGGCGTGCGGCTCGCGCACGAAGCTCTCGAGCCCTTCGCCCAGCCAGTGGTAGCGGCGCGCGAGCCCGGTGGCGTCGCTCATGCCCTGCTGCACCACGCACCAGCGCCCCTCGCGCGTGGCGACGAAGGCGTGGTGGTAGATCTGATAGCCGTCCTGCACCGCGGCGCTGTCCACCTTGGCCGCGAGCCGGCTCGCACGCACGAGCGCGCCCGCGTCCGTCCCCCATGCGGCGCAGGCGGCCTCGAGGTCGGCCGGCGTGCGGCGCGCCGCCGCCCCCTTGCCGCCCGCGACGCACAGGCCGGTCTCGCGCTCCAGGCCCCGCAGCCCCTCCTTGAGCGCGCCGGTGGTCGTGGTGGTGAGCCCGCTCGAGTGCCAGTCGAAGCCGAGCGCGCAACCGAGGGCCTGGAACCAGAAGGGGTCGGAGAGCCTGCGCAGGAGGGCGTCGCGCCCGTGCGCCTCGAGCACGTGCAGCGCGAGGGCGCGCGCGAGCCGCACCATGCGGCGGAAGAGCCACGCCGGGGCGCGTCCGCCGTGCAGCGGGAGCGTCGCATAGCCGGTGCGCATCGGGCGCAAGCTTAGCCCAGGACGAGCAGCAGTAGGGGCAGGTAGACGAGGGCCGCGGCGAAGGAGAGCGACACCGTGGCCGCGGCCGCCTCGCGGTCGAGCCCGTGCAGCCCGGCGAAGACGAGGGTGTTGAAGCCCGCCGGCGCGGCCGCGCCCAGCAGCACGACGGCGCGCGCGAGCCCCTCGAGCTCCCAGGCCGCCACCCACAGGGTCGCGAGCGCGAGGCCGAGGGCCGGGCGCAGCGCCACCGCGAGGACGACGCCCGGGCGCGGGGGGCGGGGCGGGCGGAAGAGGATGCCGAGGGCGACCACCACGAGCAGCACGCCGGCGATGCCCGCGAGCCGCAGGCCCTCCAGCAGGGGCGCGGGGGGCAGCAGCCCCGAGAGGTTCATCGCCACCGCCGCCGCCAGCGCCCAGGCGGGCGGGAAGCGCAGCAGCGCGCGGACGACCGCGCCCGCGCGGGCGCCCGCGTCCCCGTGCGCGGCCGCGAGCGCGTAGACGAGCGTCAGCACGACGCACGCGTTGCCGAAATCGAAGAAGGCCAGCAGCGCCACCCCCTCGGCGCCCCACGCCGCGTCGGCGAAGGGGTAGGTGACGGCGAGATTCATGATGAGGATCCCGGTCGCCACGGCTCCCGCCTCGCGCCGCTCGAGCCCGAGGCTGCGCACCAGGGCGAGCGCGACGGGGGCGGAGGCGAGCACGATGAAGGCCGCCGCCAGCGGCAGCAGCGCGACCGAGGGGGCGAGCGGCAGCCGCGTCACCGTGCCGAGGACCAGCGCCGGCAGGCCGAGGCTGGCGACGAGGGCGATCAGGCGCGCCGCGGCGGGCGGCCCGGCGAGCCCCAGGCGGCGCAGGGCGAGCCCCGCCGCGAAGGCGGCGAGCACGGGCACGAGACGCAGCAGGAGCGTGCCGTCCGGCATGGCCCCCGCAGTGTATAGGGCCCGCGGGACGCGCGCCCTTGGCAGGGGCGGACGGGGCGGGCATCATCGGCCCATGCGCGTGCTGCTCGTCGCCGACACCCACGGCCCGCCGGACCCGCGCGTGGCGGCGCTCGCCGCCGGCTGCGACCTCGTGGTGCACGCGGGCGACGTCGGCCCGCCGTCCGCGCTCGCGGCCTTCGGCGTCCCGGTGCAGGTCGCACGAGGCAACAACGACCGCGGGTCGGACTGGCCCTGGCAGGTGGAGCTCGCGCTGCCGGGCGGGCGGCTCGTCGCGGTGCACGGCCACCGGCACGGCCCGCCCGCACGGCGCCACGCCCGCCTGCGCGCGGACTTCCCGGAGGCGCGCGTTGTGGCCTACGGCCACAGCCACCGGCAGGCGGTGGACACGGACGGGGTCCCGTGGGTGCTCAATCCCGGCGCCGGCGGGCGCGTGCGCACCTTCGGCGGGCCGGGCTGCCTCGTGCTCACGGCCACCGCGCGCGGCTGGCGCATCGAGCGCCACCGCTTCGCCCCGCAGGCCCGCGCGCGCCGGAGGGCGGCGTGAGCGCGCGCGCGCCGTCCGCCCCGGAGCCGGACGATCCGGTGCCGCCGCCCGCGCGCATCGAGGCGCTGGTGGACGCCGTGCACGAGGCGCTGCGCGCCCAGCCCCTCGCCACCGAGCACGAGCTCCTGCGCCGGCTCGAGGCCGCGGGCCATCCCGAGTTCGACCGCCGCCGGCTGGCCGACCCGCTCGGGCTGTTCCGCACGCACTTCCTGCTGTTCCACTGCCTCTACCGCCTCCGCGAGCGGCTCGCCGCCGCGGGCGAGGCGAGCCTCGAGATCCACTGCCTGCGCATCCGCCTCGGGCCGCCGGAGGGGCGCGGGGACACGCTGCCGGGCGGGCACGACCCGCTGCGGGACTTCTACCTCGACCTCGGGCACCTGCGGAGCACGGACGCGGACGCCGTCCGCGCCCTGCTGGAGGGCTTCTGGCGCGAGGCGGCGCGGCGCGAGGCGCGCGCCGAGGCGCTCGCCGTGCTCGGGCTGGAGGATCCGGTGGACGACGCCACCATCCGCGACCGCTACCGCCGGCTCGCGCGCTTACACCATCCCGACCGCGGCGGCGACGGCGCGCGCCTGCGCGAGATCAACGCCGCCATGGACCGCCTCCTGCGCCGGCGGTAACCAGCGCGGGAGGGTGCTCAGCCGGACAGGAAACCCTTGGCCTGCGCCTGCGCCTCCAGGCGCGCCAGCGTCTCCAGGAGCACCTCCGCCAGGCGCCACGCCGCATTGATGCGCTCGGCCTGGCGGTCGGGCTCGTCGGGATAATGGTGGACAAGCCGGTTGCGCATGAGGGCCGCCTCGTTCCAGGCTTCCGCCGAGGCGACGACCCCAAGCTTCTCCATGAGCAGCGCCAGGTCCCGCCGCGACAGCGCAGAGACGTCCTCGCCCTCCAGGGTCGCCAGCGTGCGGAACAGCCCACGCCCGAGGGCGTCCTCGAGCTGCTCGTAGCGCTTGAGCAGCGCGTCGATGGCTTCCTGTTGTGCTTCCGTGAGCCGCGTCACGGCCTCGGCCGAGAGCGGTATCTGCGGCGCCAGCTTCTCGCGGGAGCGGCGCAGCCGCTCGGCGACCCTGCGGGCCGAGGCCAGGTTGCGGGAGAGGAGCTCCCTGAGCTCGGTCTCGCTGCTCACAAGGGAACGGATTCCTTGGCCGCGATCCGCGCGAAGGGGCCGGGCGGGCGGCCCCGGGGCTGGAGCACGATGTCCACCCGCTGCTCGCCGATGCGGGCCAGGAGCTCGCGCTCGAAGCGCAGCTCGTTGTCCAGCGTCGCCCGCTCGGGGTCCGCCTCGATGTAGAGGTCGATGTCGCCGCCGCGGGCGTCGTCGCGCGTGCGCGACCCGAACAGGCGCACCTCCACCGTCGGCCCGAACACCCGGCGGGCCGTCTCGACGATGGCGCGGCGCTCGGCGTCGCTGAGGCGCATGGCGATGCGATGGTAGCACGTCCGGATCTTGGGGCGCGGCCCGGCCTCGGGCATCATTTCCGCTCGCCGGTTCGCAGGAGGGAGGCCGTTGGATATGGGCGTCGAGGTGGAGCGCTGGGACGAGGCACGCGACGGGCCGCTCAGCGAGGAGGCGATGCGGCGCAAGCTGGAGGCGCGCGGCTACCGCGTGAGCCGCTACGTCTATCCCCCGGGCACCTATTTCCCCCCGCACACGCACGACGTGGACAAGATCGACGGCGTGCTCTCGGGGCGCTTCCGGCTCGAGATGCTGGGCGAGTCCGTGGTCCTCGAGGCCGGCGACATGCTGGCCGTGCCGCGCGGCGTGGTGCACGCCGCCGAGGTGGTGGGCGGCGAGCCCGTGGTCAGCCTCGACGCGGTGCGGGTGCGCTGATGGAGATCGCGCGCCTGCTCGAGGTCATGGCGGCGCTGCGCGACCCCGAGCGCGGCTGCCCCTGGGACCGGGCCCAGACCTTCGAGACCGTCGCGCCCTACACCATCGAGGAGGCCTACGAGGTGGCCGACGCCATCGAGCGCGGCGACCTCGACGAGGGCCTGCGCGAGGAGCTCGGCGACCTGCTGTTCCAGGTGGTCTTCCACGCGCGCATGGCCGAGGAGCAGGGGCGCTTCGCCTTCGGCGACGTGGTGGCGGCCATCGTCGACAAGCTCGTGCGCCGCCACCCGCACGTCTTCGGCGGCGCCGAGGTGCGCGACGCCGAGGCGCAGCGCCTCGCCTGGGAGGCGCACAAGGCCGCCGAGCGCGAGGCGCGGGCGCGCGCCGAGGGCCGGGCCCCGAGCGCGCTCGACGGCGTGAGCCCGGCGCTCCCCGCGCTGACGCGGGCGGTGAAGCTCCAGCGGCGCGCCGCGCGCGTCGGCTTCGACTGGGCGAGCCCCGAGCCCGTGCTGGCCAAGGTCAAGGAGGAGGTCGCCGAGCTGGAGCACGAGATGCGGTCGGGCGCCGCGCGCGAGCGCCTCGAGCACGAGATCGGCGACCTGATCATGGCCTGCGCCAATCTCGCGCGTCACCTGGGCGTCGACCCCGAGACCGCGGTGCGCAAGGCCAACGCGCGCTTCGAGCGTCGCTTCCGCGCCGTCGAGGCGGCGCTCGCCGCCCGCGGCCGCCGGCCCGAGGAGGCGACCCTCGAGGAGATGGACGCCCTCTGGAACGAGGCCAAGGCCGCCGAGGGCGACGGCGAGGCGGACGGCCTCGAGGCCGACGGCGGCTGAGGCACGGGCCTCAGGCGCGCGAGGCGGCGCCCGGCACCGGGCCGAGGATCTCGCCCTCCGGGCCGAGCGGGGGGTAGGGCACGCCGGCCTCGCGGCAGCGGCGGGCAAGGTCGGGATAGGCCCACTCGAACAGCACGGCGCGGTAGGTCTCGGGGTCGAGGCGCGGGCGGTCGTAGAGGCCGGCGGCGGCGCGCTGGCGCTGGGCCTCGTAGAGGATCACGGCGGCCGCGACCGAGACGTTCAGCGAGGCGACCATCCCCATCATCGGGATGACGACGTGGCCGTCGGCCGCCGCCGCGGCGGCCTCGCTCACGCCGAACTTCTCCGCGCCCAGCAGGATGGCCGTGGGGCGCGTGTAGTCCGGCTCGCGGAAGTCGCGGGCCCGCTCCGACAGGTGCGCGGCCAGCACCTGGAAGCCTCTTTCCTGCAGCGCGCGCACCGCGGCGGCGACCTCGCGGTGCTTGGTCACCAGCATCCACTTCCCGGCGCCCGCCGAGGTCTCGTGGTGGGGCTCGAAGTCCGCGCCCTCCGGCAGCACGGCATGGGCCTCGAGCACCCCGACGGCGTCGCAGGTGCGCAGGATCGCCGAGAGGTTGTGGGGCTTGTTCACGTGGTCGAGCAGCACGGTGAGGTCCGGCTGGCGCCGGTCCAGCACGCTGCGCAGCCTGCGGAAACGCTGGGGCGTCATGGCGGTCGGACAGAATAGCAGC
>WFOW01000308.1 GCA_015487895.1 Gammaproteobacteria bacterium
AGGTGGGCGTGGCGATGACGCGGTTGTCGGGCGGGTCCTTCTGCGCCTCCTCGGGGACCTCGCTCTCGCCGTCGGGCTTGCCCCAGTGCGCGGACAGGTAGTAGGGCGCATCCACGTCGCCCTGGTTGAAGAACACCGCGACCTCGGCCCCGACCTCGGGCACAGCGAAGAAGCCGTGGTCCTTGGAGCCGCCGCCCGAGGTCCCGAGCGGCCAGGCCCAGGCGCTGTGCGGCTCGAGCAGGCCGGGGATGCACACCCGCACGCGCCCCAGGCCCTCGGGGTCGCTGCGGTCGGTCACGTACCCCACGTACATCCCGAGCAGCCGGGTGTCGTGGGCTTCCAGGTCGTCGTCGAACGGGCTGTAGGCCATGGCTACTCCATCACGCTCATGCCGGCCTCGGGGTCCTCGTGCCCGATGGGCCGGCCGTCGCGGCGGTATTCGATGCGGGTCGTCCCGGTCTCGGGATCGACCACCTCGACCTGCGTCAGCTCGCCGTCGCGGCGCGGGCGGCTGCGGTTGCGCTCGCCCCGCTGCTCGCGCGCCAGCCTGCGAGCGAGGCGGCCCGTGCCGTCGCGGGTCAGCTTCAGCTCGCAGACGTAGCCCGACGAGGAGATGACGTGCTTGACGTCGGTGACGTAGTACTTGCCCGACAGGAGCGGCGAGATGCCCCGCACCTCGACGATGCTCTTGGCGTGCAGCGTCGGGTCGCCCACCACGCGCATCGAGAGCTTCACGGTGGCGCGCTCCGCGCGCCGGAACCGCGCCGCCGACTCGCGCCTCGCCCGGCCCTCGGTGCTCGCCGGCGTCGGGTGCACGGTCGCCGTCGCGTTGCGCCGCTGCAACGACGTCTCGCCCGTCTCCGGGTCGACCACCTCGACGACCTCGCCGAGCGTCGAGCGGTCGGCCGTCTCGTTGCTCGCCGTGCTCTCGATGGTGGCCCGCCGCATGGGGTCGCGGCCCCGCACGGTCACGCGGCCCGCGCGCCTCACCAGGTCGGACTCGACGTTGACCGACAGCACGTCGCCCCGCCCCGGGTCGGCGTACCAGGTCAGCACGTGGGTCGGCGCCGCGCTCTGCTCGCGCTCCTTCCAGTGCAGCCCGCCGCCGTCGACGTAGAACTCGAACTCCTCGCGGGCGGCCAACCGCCGCAGGAACCGCGCGTCCGTCTCGGCCGCCTGGTTGATGACGTCGAACACCTCCTCGGTGTCCTGCACGTCGAGGAACTCCCCCTCGTAGCCGTACTCGGCCGCGATCTGCCGCACGACCTCCGAGCGCGTGACGTTCTCCCAGCGGCGGGTCCTCGCCTCGCGGTTCATCAGGACCGACAGCGCCTGGCCCTCCACCGTGAGCGTGGTGAAGCCCTTGAGCTTCTTGACCACCACGCGGCGCGGCGGCGCCATGTTGCCCGGGTAGCCCCAGGAAACCTCGAGCACCGCCCCGCCCATCAGCTCCTCGCGCTCGAATAGCGCCAGGTCGAAGTTGTCGAGCTGCAGCGAGAGCTTGTCCGCCTTGCGCTCGGCGTCCTCGAAGGCAAAGCCGACGATGCGGCCGTCGAGGTCGAGCGGCTCGCCCGAGGCGGCCCGCTCGTCGGGCAGCACCGTGATGCGCACGCCGGGCGCGCTCCGGTCCGTGGCCGCGCTCATCCGTGCTCCCTCCTTCGCGCCTCGCCGAGGATGACGTCGGTCAGCACGCGCATCGACGGGATGAAGAGCCTGCGGCCCGGCTCGAGCGCCAGGGTCGGGTCCACGATGGGGTCCGGCTGGAAGTCGGCGATGACCCACCAGAAGCCGCAGGCCCGCGGCAGCGGCGCGAAGTACCGCCCGGCCAGGTCCCACAGCGTGTCGCCCTCGACCACGACGTGGACGCGGTTGTCCCGGTGCGGCCGGAAGCGGTACGGCTCGCGCTCGGTCAGGTGCAGCCTCCCGGCCGCGTCGCGCACCCCGCTGGTGAACGTGTGCCTGGACCCGACCCGCGGCGGCACGGCTACACCTCCTCCCGAAGCTCTTCGGAGGTCACCCGCACGTCGAGGATCTCCTCGAAGGTGACCGTCGCGGCGTAGACCAGCACGGTGCCGTCGACGGCCACCTGCCGGTACTGGAACTCCACGTCGGTGACCACGGCCTCGACGGTGAGGACCTCGGGCCAGACGAACAGCACCCGGGGCGGGGCCGTGGCGG
>WFOW01000309.1 GCA_015487895.1 Gammaproteobacteria bacterium
CACCTCGTCAGCCCGGCGATGGCCGCGGCCGCCGCGGTCGCCGGCCGCTTCGTCGACGTGCGCGAGCTGCTCGAGGCCGCCTGAGAGGAGGAGGCCGGAGATGATGGAGCCTTTCGAGCGGGTCACGGGACTGGTCGCGCCCCTCGACCGCGCCAACGTGGACACCGACCAGATCATCCCCAAGCAGTACCTGAAGTCCATCGAGCGCACGGGCTTCGGGCGCTACCTGTTCGACGGCTGGCGCTACCTCGACGAAGGCCGGCCCGGGCAGGACTGCGCGGGAAGGCCGCTCAACCCGGACTTCGTGCTCAACCAGCCGCGCTACCGCGGGGCCACCATCCTGCTCGCGCGCGACAACTTCGGCTGCGGCTCCTCGCGCGAGCACGCGGTGTGGGCGCTCACGGACTATGGCTTCCGCGTCGTCATCGCGCCGAGCTTCGCCGACATCTTCTACGGCAACGCCCTCAGGAACGGCCTGCTGCCGGTGCGGCTGCCGGCGGAGGCGGTCGAGCGCCTGTTCCGCGCCGTCGAGGCCACGCCCGGCTACACGCTCACGGTGGACCTGCCCGAGCAGGTGGTGGTGACGCCCGAGGGCGAGCGCCTCCCGTTCGAGATCGACCCCTTCCGCAAGCAGTGCCTGCTCGAGGGGCTCGACGACATCGGCATCACCCTGCGCCACGCCGACGAGATCCGCGCCTACGAGGCGCGCCGCCGGCGCGAGGCGCCGTGGCTGTTCCCGGACGCATGAGGGCGCGCGACGCGGAAGGGGAGGGGCGCGCGTGAGCCGCAGGATCCTGGTGCTTGCGGGCGACGGCATCGGCCCGGAGATCGTCGCCGAGGCGGTGCGCGTGCTCGAGCGCCTGCGCGAGGCGCACGGGCTCGACGTCGCGCTCGAGGAGGGGCTGGTGGGCGGGGCGGCCGTGGATGCCACCGGCTCGCCGCTGCCCGAGGCCACGCTGGAGGCCGCGCGCCGTGCCGACGCCGTGCTCCTCGGGGCCGTGGGCGGGCCGAAGTGGGACGGCCTGCCGCGCGAGCGGCGTCCCGAGCGCGGGCTGCTCGGGCTGCGCAAGGGGCTCGGGCTCTTCGCCAACCTGCGGCCGGCGATCCTCTATCCGGAGCTCGCCGATGCCTCCACCCTGCGCCCCGAGGTGGTCTCGGGCCTCGACCTCGTGATCGTGCGCGAGCTCACGGGCGGCATCTACTTCGGCGAGCCGCGCGGCATCCGCACGCGCCCCGACGGCGTGCGCGAGGGCTACAACACCGAGGTCTACGCCGAGGACGAGATCGAGCGCATCGCGCGCGTGGCCTTCGAGACCGCGCGCCGCCGCGCGCGCAGGCTGTGCTCGGTGGACAAGGCCAACGTGCTGGAGTCGAGCGAGCTGTGGCGCGAGGTGGTCACGCGCGTCGGCGCCGAGTACCCGGACGTCGAGCTCAGCCACATGTACGTCGACAACGCCGCCATGCAGCTCGTGCGCGCGCCGAAGCAGTTCGACGTCGTGGTCACGACCAACATGTTCGGCGACATCCTCTCGGACTGCGCCGCCATGCTCACGGGCTCCATCGGCATGCTGCCCTCGGCGTCCCTGAACGCCGAGGGGCGCGGCATGTACGAGCCCATCCACGGCTCGGCGCCGGACATCGCCGGAAAGGGCGTGGCCAATCCGCTCGCCACCATCCTGTCGGTGGCGATGATGCTGCGCCACAGCCTCGACGAGCCCGAGCTCGCCGCGCGCGTCGAGCGCGCGGTCGGGCGCGTGCTGGCGCAGGGGCTGCGCACGCCCGACATCGCCGTCCCGGGCGAGCCCACGGTGGGCACGCGCGAGATGGGCGAGGCCGTGGTGGCGGCCCTCGACGGCTGAGCGGGCGGAAGCCGCGGAAGGGCCGATCTTTCAGGGTCTCGCCGTGGCCGGGGACGGCCCCGGCTCTGGGAAGGGCCATGCCCATGGAAGCGCATGGCGGAAGCGTCTCCGCCGATCAATCCGCGGAGCGGATTGATCGGCGGATCGATCGGAGTTTTGTGAACGGGCTAACAAACCGGCCTCCGCCGGTTGCAGAGAATCCGCAAGGAGTTGACGCAAGGCCATGAGCGAGAAGCGTTTCGATGTCGCGGTGGTGGGGGCGACCGGTGCCGTGGGCGAGGCCATGCTCGAGATCCTCGCCGAGCGCCAGTTCCCCGTGGGCGAGCTGTACGCGCTGGCGAGCGCCCGCTCCGCCGGCAAGCGCGTCCGCTTCGGCGGGCGCGAGGTGGTGGTGCAGGACCTCGCCGGGTTCGACTTCTCGAAGGTGCAGATCGGGCTCTTCTCGGCCGGCGCCGCGGTGTCGAAGGAGTACGCGCCCAAGGCCGCCGCCGCGGGCTGCGTGGTCATCGACAACACCTCGCAGTTCCGCTACGAGGACGACATCCCGCTCGTGGTGCCGGAGGTCAACCCCGCGAAGGTGGCGGACTACCGCAACCGCGGCATCATCGCCAACCCCAACTGCTCGACCATCCAGATGGTGGTGGCGCTCAAGCCCATCCACGACGCGGTCGGCATCGAGCGCATCAACGTCGCCACCTACCAGGCGGTGTCGGGAACCGGCAAGGACGCGATCGAGGAGCTCGCCCAGCAGACGGCGCTGCTGCTCAACGGCAAGCCCATCGAGCCGCGCGTCTACCCGAAGCAGATCGCCTTCAACGCGCTGCCCCACATCGACGTCTTCCTCGACAACGGCTACACCAAGGAGGAGATGAAGATGGTGTGGGAGACGCGCAAGATCCTCGGCGACGAGTCGATCCAGGTGAACCCGACCTGCGTGCGCATCCCGGTGTTCTACGGTCACTCGGAGGCGGTGCACATCGAGACGCGCGAGAAGATCGGCGCCGAGGAGGCGCGCGCGCTGCTCGAGAAGGCCCCGGGGGTAAAGGTGCTCGACCGGCGCGAGCCCGGCGGCTATCCGACCGCCGTGCCGGAGGCCGCGCACCACGACGAGGTCTTCGTCGGGCGCATCCGCGAGGACATCTCTCACCCGCGCGGCCTCGACCTGTGGATCGTCGCCGACAACGTGCGCAAGGGCGCGGCGCTGAACAGTGTCCAGATCGCGGAAATTCTGGTAAAAGACTACCTTTAGGCACAACGACAAGCGCTGCGGCCGCGCGACGGGCACGGCGCGCGGCATGCGGCGCGGAGGGGCCGCGGACACGGCGGCGCGCATGACCACCGAAGGTGAAAGCTAGGGAGAGACCATGGTGCGCAAAACGGGCTTCGCACTCCTCCTGGGGCTGGTCCTCGCGTTGCCGCCCGCCGTGGTCCACGCCCTCGCGCTCGGCGAGATCCGGGTGCGATCGGCGCTCAACGAGCCGCTGGACGCGGAGATCCCGATCCTCGCCGCGCGTCCCGGCGAGCTGGACGGCCTCGTGGTCGGCATCGCCGATCCCGAGGCTTTCCGCGCCGCGGGCCTGGAGCGGCCCTTCCTGCTGAGCCGGCTGCGCTTTCGGGTGGTGCGGGACGCGCGTGGCCTCCCCGCGGTGCGCATCCGCACGCGCGAGCCCGTGCGCGAGCCGGTCCTGAGCTTCATCGTCGAGGCGGTCTGGCCCGAGGGGCGGCTGCTGCGCGAGTACACCATCCTCCTCGACCCGCCGGTCACCACGGCCGAGGCACCCCCGGCGGTGGCAGCGCCGGCGCGCGCGGCCGCACCCGCCCCTCCGCGGGAGGAGGCGCCCGCGCCGGCCGCGGTGCGCGAGGCACCGGCCGCGGCGGGGCGCGCGGTGCCCGACCGCTATGGCCCCGTGCGCCGCAGCGAGACGCTGTGGGCGATCGCGAGCCGCCTGCGCCCCGGCGACGTGACGGTCGAGCAGATGATGGTGGCGCTGCGCGACGCCAACCCCGAGGCCTTCGTGGCCGGGGACATCAACCGTCTCAAGGCGGGCTACGTGCTGCGCGTGCCCGCGCCCGAGGAGGTGCGCGCCATCGACCCGGCGGCGGCGCGCGCCGAGGTGCGGCGTCAGATCGCCGCCTGGCGCGCGGCGCGCCGCCAGGCGCGCAAGGCACGTGCGCCGGCACCGCAGCCCCAGGCGCGGCTGCGCCTCGTCGCGCCCGAGGGCGAGAAGGAGGGCAAGGAGCCCGGGAAGGTGGCCGAAGC
>WFOW01000310.1 GCA_015487895.1 Gammaproteobacteria bacterium
ACACCGTCCGGTCCTGGCTGCAGGAGAAAGGGCAGGAGGTGGTGGACCGGCTGCTCGAGGAGGGGGGGCTCAAGGACAAGCAGGCCCCACGCGACGAGTCGGTGCCCGCCTACCGGCAGATGCGCGAGCAGCTCGAAGGCTTTCCCGAGGTGCACTGGGCCTCGGTGCCCTTCTCGCTCGTGCGCATGAGCGGCGACGGCAAGCAGGCGGCCGAGGCGCAGCCGGAGCTCTCCGCGGCCATGGCGCCCTTCTTCGGCGTGGAGCCCGGGCAACCTTGCGGCTTCCTCGACGCTCCGGCGTGGAAGGTGCTCTCGCGCGAGATCGACTGGGAGCCCGGCGTGCGCTTCTTCGTGCCCAACCCCGGCGTGCTCTACCCGGCCGTCTCGGACCTCGCCGAGCGGGTGCTGGCCGCGGCCAAGGCCGTGCGGCCCTTCGGCCAGCTTCGCCAGCGCGGCTGGCGCGAGTCCCTGGGCGGCGAGGCCGAGTGGCTGCGCGATCGCGACGAGACCGACACGGGCGAAAAGCTCTGGCGGGTGCCCCCGGGCGAGCGCCGGCCCCGGGGCGAAGGCGAGCCGCCTGCGGTGGAGACGCTGTGGACGCGCATCGCCGAGCGCCAGCCCGCGTGGGCGCGCAAAGGGGAGCACCTCGGGGGGCTCGCGGCCGTCAAGCGGCTGTGGCCGAGCCTGTTCGCCGAGGAGGTGGCGAAGGCGCTCGGCCTGAAGAAGGATCAGGTGCCGCGCTTCGTGGTCTCGACCCACACCATGGCGCTCGCGCATCAGCTCGACCGGTGGCTGGAGGGTGGTGCCCACCCCGCCAGGGGCTTCGTGGAGGCCGTGGAGGAGGCGCAGGCCCGGTGGGCGGTCCTGCCCCGAGGGCTCGTGCGGAAGCATGGGCGGCGGCCGGACCAGGCGCTGGCGGATGCCCGCGCCCTTGCCGCGCTGCTCGAGCGCGCCCAGGAGGAGGCGCGGGAAGACGAGCGCAGGGCCGAGCGGTGGCGCCGCGTGGTCAGGGCTTCCTTGGCCGAGGTGTTGGGCCGCGATGCAGGCGTCGAGACCTACTACGGCCTGCTGCTCATGGATGGCGACCGCATGGGCGCCATCCTCTCCGGCGACGCCGAGGCCTTCAAGGGCGAGGCGCCCGTCATCGGATACGTCGAGAGTTTCCATCCCGAGGTGCGGAAGGTCTTCGAGAAGCGTGCCGGCGCCAACGAGCTCTTGCGGAAGTACGGCGAACAGGCGCGCGCGCCGTCGCCCGCGCGCCACGTGGCCGTCTCCGCCGCGCTCAACGACTTCGCTCTCCACGTGGTGCCGCACGTGGTGGAGGTAGAGCGCCTCGGCAAGCTCATCTATGCCGGCGGAGACGACGTGCTCGCCCTGCTGCCCGTGGCGGATCTCGTTCCTGCCGCCGCGCGCCTGCGCGACGCCTACTCGGGGCGCGGAAAGGATCCCATCGACGATCTCCGCTCCAGGAACGACCACAAGCTGCGGCTCGGTGCGGGCTACGCGCTGCTCGGCGGCCGGCTGATGCGCATGATGGGCAGCCGCGCCACGGCAAGCGCGGGGCTCGTGGTTGCCCACCACCAGACGCCGCTCTCGCGCGTGCTGCGCGAGGCGCGCGCGGCCGAGAAGGCGGCCAAGGACGCCGGCCGCGACCGGTGCGCCGTCCGCGTGCTCAAGCGCTCGGGCGGGGCGCTCTCGGTCGTGCTCCGCTGGGACGAGGTGCCGCTCCTCGAGGAGATGCGGGACTTCCTGGCCGAGGAGGGCGTCTCGCGCCGGGCTGTCTACAGCACGCTCGCCTGGCTCAAGGACCTTCCGCCGCCGGCGGACGACGGCGCGATGCTCGCGGAGCTGCTCGCCTACCAGCTCCGGCGCCAGTCGGGGACCGACGAGCAGAAGAAGCGTGCGGGCGGGCTCGCGAAGCGGATCGCGCCGCTGGCGCTGCGACGGCGCGACTCCGGGGAAGGAGCCGGTGCGCTGGAATGGCTTCGGGAGCTCCTCTCGGTCGCCGAGTTCCTGGCGCGCGAGACGCGCGCACCCGGCGCGGAGGCGGCGCACCGACAGGCCCGCGCGGCGGGCAACGGCTGAGGAGGGCGCGCGGATGACGAGCTACTGCTTCATCGAGCCGCTGGACGTGCTCTTCCTGCGCGGCAACCGGCTCTTCGGGGAGGCCGGCAGCTACGGCGAGTCGCTCGTGCCGCCGTGGCCGTCGGTCGCCGCGGGCGCGCTGCGCGCGCGCATGCTCGTGGACCGTCATCCCGGGTGGGCACCTTCCCGTGGCGCTGCCCTGCCGGAGGACCTGGAGCTCGGCTCGGCCGCGGCGCCCGGCACCTTCACCCTCACGGCCTTCCACCTGGCGCGCCGCACCGCGAAGGGGCAGGTGGAGCCGCTCCTGCCGCCGCCGGCCGACCTGGTGCTCGCCGACGGAGGCGGCCGCGGTCCGGTGGCCCGCGCCATGCGGCCGCACCGCCTCGACGGGCGGCTCGCCTCCTCCTACGACGAGGTCCTCCCCATGCACCCCGTGCTCGCCAGTCCCGCACGCACCAAGCCCGCATCGGGCTGGTGGCTCACCGCCACGGGCTGGCGCCGCTATCTCGCCGGCGAGACCCCGGCGGGACCGGAGTGCTTCGTGCATGTGCGCGAGCTGTGGGCCTACGACGAGCGCGTGGGCGTCGGCCTCGACGAGAAGACGCGCCGCGCCTCCGACGGACGCCTTTTCACGGTGCAGGCCGTGGCGCCGCGCCTGCTGCCGGAAGCGGAACGGCCGCACGAGGGGGCCGTCGGCTTCCTGGTGGGGATCGACGGCGCCGAGCCGCCGGACGAGGGGCTTTTGCGCCTCGGCGGCGACGGGCGCGCGGCCCTGCTGCGGCCCGTCGCGGGCTCGCCCGTGCCGGATCCGCCGTGGGACGAGCTGGCCGGATCCGGGCGCTGCCGGCTCGTGCTCACCACGCCCGGCATCTTCGAGGACGGGTGGCTCCCGACGGGCGCCACGCGCGGCGAGGACGGGATCCGGTTCGACCTCCACGGCGTGCGCGGCCGCATCGTGTGCGCGGCGGTGCCCCGCTACCAGGTCGTCTCGGGGTGGGACCTCGCCCACTGGGAGCCGAAGGCGGCCGAACGCGCCGCCGCGCCGGGCTCGGTCTACTGGCTCGAGCTCGACGAGGGCGTCGGCCCCGACGATCTGCGCCGCCTCGCCGCGCGTGGGCTGTGGACCGACACCGAGCACGCGCAAAGGATGCGCCGCGCCGAAGGATTCAACCGCCTCGCGGTGGCGGCATGGAAATGAGCCGCCGGCGAACGGCATCGGATGGTGACGACATGAGGCATCCTGCCCAGGGAGGCTGATGACGATGTTCGAGAAGCGAGCAGCCCTGTTCCTCTACGCCGTGAGCCCGGTCCATATGGGGGCCGGAAGCGCCACGGGCGTGATCGATAACCCCATCCAGCGCGAGCGCCACACCGGCCATCCCTGCTTCGCGGGTTCCGGGATCAAGGGCGCCGTCCGCCACGCCTGGAAGGCCCTCGGCGGCGACGAAAGCATCGCGAGCGCCGTCTTCGGCCCCGAGGCCGGCGCCTCGGACCTGCACGCCGGCGCTGTCTCCTTCGGTGACGCCCAACTCGTCGCCTTCCCGGTGCGCAGCCTCCGGAAGGGCTACGTCTACGCCACCTGCCCCGTGGCGCTGGAGCGCGCCCGGCGGCTGCTGGCCGCCGTCGGGATCGGCGCCACGTGGCCCGAGCTCCCCGTGCCCGCCGAAGGGCGGTGCGCGGTGGCCAGCGGGGATCTCCTCAAGGAACGCGACGGCGAGCGCCTCCTGCATCTGGAGGCCTTCGAGTACGTGGGCGAGGTGAGCGATGCGGTGGCCGAGGCCGGGCGCTGGCTCGCCGAGCACGCCATGCCGGAGGGAGAGGGTTACGCGTATTTCCGCGAGAAGCTTGCGAGCGACCTGGTCATCCTGAGCGACACCGACTTCGCCTACTTCGCCGAGCACGCGACGCTGGTCGAGCCGCACGTGCGCATCAACGAGGAGACGGGAACCGCCGACAGCGGCGGCCTCTTCTACACCGAGAACCTGCCTCCGGAGTCGCTGCTTGTCGCGCCCGTCATGGCGAGCCGCTACCGCGACGGCAAGACGGATGGGGACGCCGGGGATGCCATGCTCAAGGTCAGGAACGCCGTCGACGGCAAGCTGCTGCAGCTCGGCGGCGACGCCACGACCGGTCGCGGCCTCGTCATGGCGCGCATGATGGAGGAGGGTGGCCATGCCTGAGCCGATGACCATGGAGCAGCGCCGGGCGCATGATGCGTGGCAGAGGGCGAGGGAAGGCATTGAGCGTCACGGGAAGGAGTACGTCAACGACGCCAAGGGCCTGCCAGCGCTCATCATGAACTCGGGTCTCATGCAGGTGATGGCCTTTCTCCACCAGAAGGGTGGACGGCACGCCACGCTGGGGGCGCATCTTCGCAGGTGGCTTCATGAGCGCTTTCCGGAGGTGCCGGAGGGTTTCGAGCCTTTCATGGAAAGCCTCATGAAGGCGGAGCCGCGCGAGTATCAGGAGATCACCGCCGAGGCCTTCGCGTGGCTCCGGTGGCTGCGCCAGATGGCCGCGGCGCGCCAGGGGGAGGACTGATGTCAGCGCAGGCGGCGCAGCCGGAGGAAGGCCTCGCGCGGGCTGAGAACCGGCAGCCCATCGATGGCTCGCAGCGCGAGGAGTGCCTGGTCGCCGGTTACCAGGGCAGTCGCACCGGCCTCGAGCGCCGCACCCATGATCGGCACGTCACCCGGATCTGGGAATCCGGGCGGAGGCGACCACCGGCCCTCGGGGACCGTGGTCATGCGCGCCAGGAGAGCCCGGACGCGCGTCAGGCTTTCCTGGGGCAGGCCGACCTTGCCGGCGAGAATGCGCAGCACCTCCTCCTGCACCGTGGGGCACACCATCACCGCGATGATCCCCTGCTCGTGCAGCTCGATGGCACGGAAGGTGAGCTCCGCGCAGAGCCCGCGCGCTGCGAAGGCCGCCACCCAGACGTTGCTGTCGAGCAGCCATCTCACGAGACGTCGCGGAAGACGTCCTCGTCCGTGAGGTATCCGGCCCGCTCGGCGAGCGGCAGGATCTCCCTCCGCGCCTGGATGAACAGCGCCAGTGAGGTCTGGCGCCTCAGCATCGCCCGGACCAGATCGCTCTTGCTGCGTCCCTGCGCCCGGGCCAGCTCCGCGAGCATCCGGTCGAGCTCGTCGTCGATGCGCACGGTCAGTGTCGCCATGGCGGCATGCTCCATATTCCGTAGGCGTATTACATTGTAATACGGGAGGCAGGACGATGCCAGTCGCAGCCGTGCCCGAATATCTGGGGCAGGATTTCAAGGAAGCGTCGCCCGGCATGCGCTTCGGGATGCTGCTGCCCATTTGGGCTGCGCGTGCCGACCAGGAGGCGCGCGTGAAGGCAGCGGCGAACCGAAGGAGCAGAGAGGCTACAGAGCTCAGGCGCATTCTTGATGCCCAGGGGATGGACGCCGCCATCGCCAGGATGCGCCAGCGCGAACGCAGCTTTCCCGGGCTCTGGGGCAAGGACGACAACGGCGCACGCAAGGTGTGGAAGCACGTCTGCCGCCTCGGCAAAGGCGACCAGGCGTGCATGGACGCGCTCGTGGCACGCGTGATGGCCATGCGATCGAAGGTGCCCTCGCAGGCCGTGCTTGCCCTGAATGCGAAGGCAATCGCACCTTTCACCACCGGCCTCGGCAACGAGCACCCGCTCGAGAACGGCTTTTCCTTCCTGTGGCCCTACGGCCTGCCCTACCTGCCCGGCAGCGGGGTCAAGGGTGTGGTGCGCCAGGCCGCCCGCGAGCTGGCCGGCGGGCGCTGGGGCGACCCACAGGGATGGAGCGAAGAGGCGCGGTACGCGGTGCGTGATGCAAAGGGAAAGGTGCTCGTCGATGGGCTGTCCATGCTCGACGTCCTCTTCGGCAAGGAGACCGAGGGCGGCGAGAAGGAGCACTTCCGCGGCGTGCTCACCTTCTGGGACGTGATCCCCCGGATCGCGGGCGATGCGCTGCGCGTCGAGATCATGACACCCCACCAGAAGCACTACTACCAGGATGGGCAGCCCCCGCACGACTGCGGCGATCCGAACCCCATTCCCTTCCTCACCGTTCCGCCCGGCTCGCACTTCACCTTCCACGTGGTCTGCGACGAGGCACGCCTGGCGCGTGTCGCGGACGATCTGGCAGCGGACGGGCGCTGGCGGACGCTCCTCGAGGCCGCCTTTGCGCACGCCTTCGAGTGGCTCGGCTTCGGCGCCAAGACCGCGGTGGGCTACGGCGCGATGGCGCGGGCGGAGGACGGCGGGCCCGCACCGGCGCGCGCCGCCGCGAAGGAGCAGCCGAGGATCGAAGAGACAGAGGAGGTGTGGAAGGGTGCCAAGGTCAGATACGAGCCGGGCGCCCACCGCCTGACCGTCACGGGACTGGACGGCACGCAAGCGGTCGTGCAGGGCAGGGACAAGGTCGAGGCCCTCCTCGAGGGGTTGAGCAAGACCAGGCGCCGCAAGCTCCAGGGCGGCGACACCATGACCGTCCGTGTCCGGCGGCGGGGGAACCTCGCCGAGATCCTCGCCCTCGAGCCCGGCACATGACCCGAAGCCGAGAGGCCGGCGGTCAACCAGCGCCCGCGCTGATCACCTTTCTCGGCAAGGGCCGCTACGACGAGGTCGTCTACCGCGTCGGCGAGTGGGAGGTCCGGACCCCATACGTGGCCCACGCGCTGTCGGAGGCCCTGCGCCCTGCGCGGGTGGACGTGCTCGCAACCGACGAGGCATGGGAAGTGCACGGCGAGGCGCTGGCGCACACCCTGCCGCAGGCGGTGGCGCTGCATCGGCGCGCCATCCCCGCCGGGGCAAGCTCGGAAGAGCTTTGGGCCGTGTTCGCGGAGCTCCTCGAGAGCCTGCAAAGTGCGGACGGGCCGGTCGTCCTCGACATCACCCATGGCTTCCGGAGCCTACCGTTCTTCGCCGCCGCTTGCGTGGCCTACCTGCAGGCGCTTGATGCCTTGCCGGATGGCCTCCAGGTCGTGTACGGCGCGTACGAGGCGCCGGACGCGCGGGGTGTGCGGCCCGTGTGGGTGCTCGACGCCTTCGTGGACCTTCTCGCATGGGGCCATGGCGCCGCCGTCCTGCTGGCCTCGGGAAGCGCGGATCGCCTTCTCGCCGTCTTCCGCCGGCAGGAGGACCAGGTCAGGAAGCGCCTCGTCCTCGAGGGCGCACGCCGCTTCCCGCCGCTCGGCAAGCTACGCGGGGCGCTGGAGCGGTTCAATGCGGACTACCTGACGGTCAGGGCCGCATCGCTGCTGCGCGGGTTCCGCCGTCCGGCTCCTGGTGTTGGGGGGCCCCGTAGCGGGAGCGCGCGTGCCCTGAGCAAGGCGCTCGAGGCTTATGGCGAGGCCTGCGGCGAGCGGCTGCCCGCACTGGCCCCTGTCCTGGATTGCCTGCGAGAGCTCGTGGCGGGCCTTGATTCCGGTTCCCTACACGGCGAGGAGGGGGACCGAGCAATGGAGCGCCTGGCGCGCCTCTACCTGGCCCACGGGCGTTATGCCGAGGCGGCCGTCGTCGTGCGCGAGGCGTGGATCTCGCGCTACGCCGAAGGCCCTTCCGCCGTGGAGGCCGGCGAGGAGGGCTTCGAGCGCGACGCGCGTCTCCACGCGGAGACCGCTTGGGCACGCCTTTGCGGCGATGCCCGCACCGTGGCCGACGTGCGCAACGACCTCGAGCACGCTGGCTTCAGCCGCCAGCCGGCGCCCGGTGATCGGCTGAGGGCGCGGGTTGCGGGCCTGCTCGACCGCTTCGCCGAGACCCGCAACACCCGCAGGGAAGCGGGCCGCGAGGACAACCGGCCCGCACGCACCTTGCTCGTCACGCGCCACGCAGGGGCCAAGGTGTGGATCGAGCGCCAAGGGATCGCCCTTGACGAGGTTCGGGACCACCTGGACGTCGACGAGGTGAGGGCGGGCGACCGTATCGTGGGCACCCTGCCCGCGCATCTCGCGGCCGAGGTGTGCGAGCGTGGGGCGGAGTACGTCCACCTCGCCATCGATCTGCCTCCCGGGATGCGCGGCAAGGAGCTCTCGGCGGAAGATCTCGACCGGCTCGGGGCGAGGCTCGTGCCGCTCGTGGTCCGCTGGGCTGGAGGCTGACGGCAGGCCTGCCGTAAGGCGCGCCTCGGGCCCGCAGCGCTATCCTCCCGATCCGAACGGGCCTTTTCAGGGCGGCTCTCCGGATCGGGAGTGCGGTAGCGTGCCCGAAAGAAGCCTCTACATCGTCGCGTACGACGTCTCGGACCCCGCTCGCCAGGACCGGGTGCGCGGGATCGTGCGCCGCTACGCCGCGGGCGGGCAGAAGTCCGTTTACGAGTGCTACCTCACCACGGGCGAGCGCGAGGCGCTCCTCGGGCGCGTCTCCCGGGCCATCGACCATCGGACCGATCGCGTCTTCGTGCTGCGCCTGGATCCCCGGAGCCCCGTGCACACGCTGGGGATCGGGGTGCCTCCGAGTGATGCGCCTTTCTTCTATGCAGGCTGAGGCAGCGGGGTGGCGACGCTCTACGTGGACCGCAAGGGGACGGAGCTTTCGACCGAGTCCGGGCTGCTCGTTCTTCGGGTGCCGGGCGAGCAGGCCCGTCGGGTGCCCGTCGCCCTCCTGGAACGCGTGGTGGTCCACACCTCCGTCACCCTCCACTCCGCCGTGCTGACTGCTCTCGGTGAGGCCGGGGTTCCCCTCGTCCTCGTCGGCGGGCGCAGCCAGCGGCGCATGGCGATGCTGACGGGTCCCGCGAGCGCTGACGTCGCCGTGCGGCTGGGGCAGATGATGCGGGCCTGCGATGCACAGTGGTGTCTCGCCTGGAGCCGGCGGCTCGTCGCTCGCCGTATCCGGCGCCAGCGGATGTGGCTCGCCTCGCTCGAGCGCGATCACCCGCGCCGTCGCGGGCGCAACGTGCGCCGCGCCATCGAGGCCATGGAGCGGGCGCTCGACGCATCGGCCACAGCGCCCGACCGCGCCGCCCTGCGGGGCATCGAAGGGACTGCCGCGCGCGTCGCCTTCGAGATTCTGGCGGAGCTGCTTCCCTCATCCCTCGGTTTCCGCGGGCGCAACCGCAGGCCGCCCCGTGATCCCGTCAACGCCGCGATCTCGCTGGGGGCGACGCTGCTCCATGCCGACGCCGTCCGCGCTGCGTTCGCCCACGGCCTCGATCCATGGATCGGGTTCTATCACGCGCCGGCCCGTGGTCGCGAGTCGCTCGCCTGCGACCTGGTCGAGCCCTGGCGCCCTGCGCTCCATCACTGGGTATGGCGCATGTTCGCCGAGCGGAAGCTACGCGGAGAGCACTTTCGCCGCAGCGAGAGCGCCTGTCTCCTCGGCAAGGCCGGCAGGCGCATCTTCTGGCAGGAGTGGGAGCGCTTCGCGCCCGTCCATCGGAGGGGGTTGCGGCGCACGTGCCGTGTTCTCGCGGGAGCGCTGCGCGAGGGGATCGAGCTGGAGGAGCCGGAGGACCTCGAATGAGAGGCGCCGCGGAAGCCGGACGGTCGCTCTACATCGAGGGGCCCGCCACCGTCGCATGGCGCAGGGGCTCGCTCGAGGTCCGGTGCCGCGACGGCAGGCCTCGCTACTATCCCTTGGACCGGCTCGCGAGGATCGTCGCCTACGGCGACGTCCGCTGGCGCGACGACGCCCTCACGGCCTGTGCGGCAGGCCGCGTGCCCGTCCTCGCCACCGGCGCAGATGGGATCGTGCGTTGGACTCTCGTCCCCGGTACCGCCGCGGGAACCGACCTGGGAAGCGCCCTCGTGGCCGCCCGCGAGTCCCCTCACTGGGAGGTCCGGTACCGGGATTGGTTCGACTCCCAGAACACCCGGCTGCGGCGCCACACCTGCGCCGCCCTCGGCTGGACGGACGAGGGCGACCGCCGTGTCTGGACCCGGCTGGAGCGGCGTCTAGATAGCGCTTGGGGCGAGGAGGCCGTCGCGCGCCTCCTTAGGACGCTGGAGCCCATCCTCCGGGCGGAGGCTGCCGAGGCGCTCGCCGAGCGGGATGTCCCGGCCGATCTCTCGGGCGGCTGGATCGGCGTCGGCCTTGTCGAGGATCTCGCGACCCTCCTCGAATGGCCGCTCAAGGGGCGCCTTGCTGCAGCCTCCGCCCGCAAACCTGTCGCACCACGGACCGTGGAGCAGATCGTTACCCTCTACGAGGAGGAGGCGGCCGCGACTGTCCGGAGCGCCGCGCGCCGCCTCGTCGCCTACTTGTGGAAGCTGAGACCCTGAGGGCCGAACGGTGGATCGGTGGGTGATCGCCTACGACATCGCAGATCCCGAGCGCCTGCGCAAGGTTTTTCACTACCTGCGCCGCCGGGCGGTGCACCTTCAGTACTCGGTCTTTCTCGCCCGTCTCGGGGCGGACGCGCTCGGCGACCTCCTCGCCGACCTGCGCCTGTTGATCGCAGAGGAAGCCGACGATATAAGGATCTACCGGGTGCCGTCCGCCCCGTGGTGGCGCGTGATGGGACGTCCTCCGCTGCCGGAGTCCATCGCTCTCCTGGGGCCCCTCACACCGGACGAGCATCAGGCCCCGGGCGGCCACGACGGCGAGACGGCGTCTGATTGAGGGGGGCCGGTGGCTAGCTCCAGGACACGCGCTGCGTCATGGCAGCTGCGCCGGCAACTGCGCGTCCTCGTTGGGATTTTGCGGCACGACCTGTGAGCACCGCACCCTGAAGAAGAAGGGATTAAGAC
>WFOW01000311.1 GCA_015487895.1 Gammaproteobacteria bacterium
GCATCTCGCGGGCGGCGGCGAGGAGGGCGAGGCGCGCGACCACGCCGTAGGCGTAGAAGCGGTTCGGCTCGGCGTCGGGCTCGCGCCGGGCATCGGGCGTGTTGCAGCTGCCCGCGAAGGCGAGCGGCTGGAAATGCATCCCGGGGGCGTTGAGGTTCTCGGTCGGCCCGCGCTCGGTGTGCACGCGGTAGAAGCCGCCGACGACGTAATGGTCGATCATGTAGACCACGGGCTCGGCCACCGACCCGTCCTCCCAGGTCTCGAAGGTGTAGACCCCCTCCTGCAGCAGCACGCGCCGCACGGCGCGCCCGCCCTTGGTGGTCGCCATGCGGGTGCGCTGGCGGCGGCTGAGGCCGCGCACCTCCTCGGGGCTGCGGGCCGCCATCACCGCCATGCCGTAGGTCCCGGCGTCGGCCTTGATGACGACGAAGGGCTCGCGGTCGACGCCGTGCTCGGCGTACTTGGCCCGGATCGCCTCGAGGAGCTGGGCGACGTTGCGCTCCAGGCAGGCCTCGCCCTCGCGACGCAGGAAGTCGATCTCGCCGCAGTTGCGGTGGAGCGGCTCGATGAGCCAGGGGTCGATGTCGATGAGGGCGGAGAACTCCTCGGCCACGCGGTGGTAGTGCTCGAAGTGACGGAACTTGGAGCGATCCGCCCAGCCCATCCACAGCGGTGGCGCCACCGGCTGCTCGATGCCCTCGAGGATGGCGGGCCGCCCGCCGGCGAGGTCGTTGTTGAGCAGGACCATGCACGGATCGAAGCCGTCGACGCGCACGCGCCGCCCCTTGCGCCGCAGCGGCTCGAGCAGCACGCGCCGCCCGGAGGGCAGCTCGACGGGGCGAGGCGCTCCGAGACCCTCGATGAGCGAGCCGATGCGCACCTCGTAGCCCGCCTGTGCGACGATCTCGGCCAGCGTGGCGAGGCTCTCGAGGTAGTGGAGGTTGCGCGTGTGGCTCTCGGGCACGATCAGCACGCGGGTGGCGGTGGGGCAGAGCCGCTCGATGGCCGTCTGCATGGCCTGCACGCACAGCGGCAGGAAGGCCGGATTGAGGTTGTTGAAGCCCGCCGGAAAGAGGTTGGTGTCCACCGGCGCGAGCTTGAAGCCCGCGTTGCGCAGGTCGACCGATGCGTAGATCGGGGCCGGTGTGGCGAGCCACTGGCGCCGCAGCCAGGACTCGATCGCGCTCTGGCGCTCGAGCAGATGCGATTCCAGCGTCAGCAGCGGGCCGGTGAGCGCTGTCGTCAGATGCGGGACGGTCTGCAGGCTGTGGACGGCCATGTCTGCGCGGCTCCGGGCGCGGGATGCGCCGGCGGTGTCAAAATCCCGACGAGCGCGGTCGGCGGGCGCTGCATCGCGGACGATGCCCCATAAAATGGTACCCTAGGCGCCGAGACGGCGCAGGCCGCCTCCTCCGGGCGTGCCAGGCATGGGTCGCCTGGCTACGGGCTGGAGGAGGAAGCGCGGGTTGCGGGGGCGGTTTTATGGAAGCGCTTAACTCGTTGTGCTAAACATTGGCGGTACAGGGCTTTTCCACGGAATCCAGCATCAGCATCAGCCCGGGAGCGGGGAGGATGGCCACGCAGGAGAACCCGGTGGGGGAGGAGACGACCAGGGGCGAGGGGCTCAACGGCCTCAAGGTCATGGTCATCGACGACAGCAAGACCATCCGCCGCACGGCGGAGATCCTGCTGAAGAAGGAGGGGTGCGAGGTCGTCACCGCGACCGACGGCTTCGAGGCCCTCGCCAAGATCGCCGAGCACCGGCCCGACATCATCTTCGTCGACATCATGATGCCGCGGCTGGACGGCTACCAGACCTGCGCGCTCATCAAGCGCAACCGGGTGTTCCGGCACACGCCCGTCATCATGCTTTCGAGCAAGGATGGGCTGTTCGACCGGGCCAAGGGGCGCATCGTCGGATCGGAGCAGTACCTGACCAAGCCCTTCACGAAGGAGGAGCTGCTCGGGGCGATTCGCCGTCAGGTCCAAGCCGGGGGCAAGTGATAGGGGCGCCGGCCCCTGCCTGCAGGCCGTGGCGGGGCCGCGCGGCCGGGGAGCGCACGGGCGAACGAACGCAGGCACAGTGGAGGGAGTCTCGCACATGGCTCGCATCCTGATCGTGGACGATTCACCGACCGAGGTGCACGTCCTCAAGACCATGCTGCAGAAGAACGGCTTCGACACCTTGGAGGCCACGAGCGGCGAGGAGGGCATCGAGAAGGCCCGCACCGAGCGCCCGGACCTGATCCTGATGGACATCGTCATGCCGGGGCTCAACGGCTTCCAGGCCACACGCCAGCTCACGCGCGATCCGGACACGGCCTCGATCCCGGTCATCATCGTCACCACCAAGGACCAGGAGACCGACCGTATCTGGGGGCTGCGTCAGGGCGCGAAGGACTACATCACCAAGCCCGTGGAGGAGAAGGACCTCGTGGCCAAGATCAAGGCCGTGCTGGCGGCCTGAGCGCGGGCGGGAGGCCAGGTGCGCGACCCGGTGGAGCTGCTGGCGGCGGTCGAGCGGCGGGCGCGGGCCCGCGCACGGCCGCTGCCGCGCCAGGAGGCGGCGCGCGAGCTGTGGCCCGGGATCACCTTCCGCGTGGGCCAGCGCCGGCTGGTCGCGCCCCTGACGGAGGTCGCCGAGATCCTCTACTACCCGCCGCTGACGCGCGTGCCGGGGGCCAAGCCCTGGGTGTGCGGCATCGCCAATGTGCGCGGCAACCTGCTGCCCGTGATGGACCTCAAGGGCTATCTCTACGGCGAGCACACGCCCACGCATCGGCGCTCGCGCGTGCTGGTGGTGCGCCATCGCGGCCTCGCGGCGGGGCTGCTGGTGGACGAGGTCATGGGCCTCAGGCACTTCGACGAGGCCGACCGCCTCGCCGAGGTGCCGGAGGCCGACGAGACGCTGCGGCCCTACCTGCGTCGCGGCTACCGGGACGAGGATGGGGCCTGGCCCGTGTTCAGCATGTTCCGCCTGGCGGAAAGCCCGCTGTTCCTGCAGGCGGCTCGCTGAGGTGGGGGTTAGGAGGGAGCGCTCGAGCGAGCGGAGCACGAGAGGCGGGCCGTCCCGGACCGTGCACCGGGAGGTCCGCCTGACGGGGGAATGAAGCGATGAGCACACCGAAGCACGTACTGGCCCAGATCGGAGCCAACCGCAGGATCCTGTGGCTCGGCGGCCTGTCCGTTGCCCTCGTGGTGGCGATGGCCGCGGTGTTCATCTACGTGGCGATCACCGGCGCCTATGACCGCCAGTACATCGGCATCGCCGGCGAGCAGCGCGTGCTGTCGCAGAACATCGCCAAGTACGCCCTTCAGGCTGCGACCGGCACCGAGCCTGCCTTCGACCGGCTCGCCCGGGCACGCGACGCCTTCGAGCGCAACCTCAAGGTGCTCGAGGAGGGCGACGCCGAGCGCGGGCTGCCTCCCGTGCCCGACACCGCCGCCTCCGCGCTCGCCAAGATGCGCAAGGAGTGGAACGGCTATCGCGCCAACGTCGACGGGGTCATCAAGGGCAAGGCCGCCATCCTCGAGATCCGCGAGTTCATCTCCACCATCAACGAGCTCATGCCGCAGCTGCTGGCCGTCTCGGACGAGGTCGTGACGCTGCTGGTCGAGAAGGGCGCCGACCGCGAGCAGATCTACGTCGCCGCCCGCCAGCTCATGCTCACCCAGCGCATCGAGAACAACGTCAACAAGGTGATCGCCGGCGGCGAGGGCGCGGCCATGGCCGCCGACCGCTTCGGGCGCGACGCCGCCCTCTTCGGGCGTGTGCTCGAGGGCATGATCAAGGGCGATCCCGCTCTCAACATCAAGGCGGTGCGCGATCCGGAGGTCATCGACAAGCTGCGTGAGGTGTCGATGCTCTTCACCACGGTGAGCCACCATGTCGGCGCCATCCTCGAGCGCTCGCCCGAGCTGTTCGAGGTGCAGGAGGCGGCCGGCACGATCTCGGCCGAGAGCGACCACCTGCTCGAGACCGCCGGCGCGCTGCTCGCCGCCCTCAGCGAGGCGGCCGAGGCGCGGCCGGTCAAGGTGTGGTACGGCTACGTGCTGCTGGCGCTCGCCATCCTGGCGCTGGCCTTGGTGGGCTGGGAGTTCCTGCAGGACGCGCGCCGGCGCCAGCGCATCGCCGAGGAGCAGAACAAGCGCAACCAGGAGGCGATCCTGCGGCTGCTCGACGAGATCAGCAACCTCGCCGAGGGCGACCTGACCGTGCGCGCGACGGTGACCGAGGACATCACGGGCGCCATCGCCGACTCCATCAACTATGCCATCGACGCCCTGCGCAGCCTGGTGGCGACCATCAACGAGACCTCCGTGCAGGTCTCCTCGGCGGCGCAGGAGACGCAGGCGACCGCCATGCACCTGGCCGAGGCCTCGGACCACCAGGCGCAGCAGATCACGGCGGCGAGCGCCGCCATCAACGAGATGGCGGTCTCGATCGACCAGGTGTCCAAGAACGCCCAGGAGTCCACCGAGACCGCGCAGAAGTCGGTGGAGGTCGCCCACAAGGGTGCCGAGACGGTGCGCCGCACCATCAGCGGCATGGAGTCCATCCGCGAGCAGATCCAGGAGACCTCCAAGCGCATCAAGCGCCTCGGTGAGAGCTCGCAGGAGATCGGCGACATCGTCGAGCTCATCAACGACATCGCCGACCAGACCAATATCCTCGCCCTCAACGCCGCCATCCAGGCGGCCATGGCGGGCGAGGCCGGCCGCGGCTTCGCGGTGGTGGCCGACGAGGTGCAGCGCCTCGCCGAGCGCTCGGCCAACGCCACGAAGCAGATCGAGGCCCTGGTCAAGGCCATCCAGACCGACACCAACGAGGCCGTGATCTCGATGGAGCAGACCACGGCCAACGTGGTCAGCGGCGCCAAGCTGGCCGAGGAGGCGGGCGAGGCCCTCACCGAGATCGAGGACATGTCCAAGCACATCGCCGAGCTCATCCAGAGCATCTCGGACTCGGTGCGCCAGCAGGCCTCGGCGGCGGCCAACATCTCGGACACCATGAACGTGATCCAGGAGATCACCACGCAGACCTCGGCCGGCACGAACGAGGTGGCCTCCTCGATCGGCAACCTCGCGGAGCTGGCGACGGAGCTGCGCAAGTCGGTGGCCGGCTTCCGCCTGCCGGAGTAGGCCCGGAGGGCTGAATGGCGCGCGCGGGCAGCGAGGTGCGCAGCGGCGGCTGGCGCGGGCTCGCGCCGCCGCCGCCCATGAGCGAGGCGCAGTTCGAGCGCTGGGTGGAGCTCGTGCGCCGGCGCACCGGGATGCGGCTCGCGCCCGAGCGCAAGTCCTTCCTGGTCACCAGCCTCGCCGCGCGCATGCGCGAGCTGGGCTGCGAGGACTACGACGCCTACTACGCGCTGCTCACCGAGGGCCCGCGCGGCGCGGTGGAATGGGCGCTCCTCGTCGACCGGCTGACGGTGCACGAGACGCGCTTCTTCCGTCACCGTCCCTCCTTCGCCCTCATCCGCGAGCGTCTGCTGCCGCAGGCGCCCGTGCCCGAGGCCCTGCAGCCCTACCGGCTGCAGGTCTGGAGCATCGGCTGCGCCACGGGGGAGGAGGCCTACAGCCTCGCCATCGCCATCGACGAGCACCTGAGCCGCCTCGGGGGACGCTACTATTTCGGCATCACCGCCACCGACATCAGCCTCTCGGCGCTGGCGACCGCGCGCCGCGGCCGCTACCCCGGCAAGCGTCTCGACCGCGTCAGCCCCGATCAGCGCGCGCGCTACTTCCGGCGTGTGGCGCCCGACACCTGGGAGGTGGTGCCGGAGCTGCGCAAGCGCGTGTGCTTCGCGCAGCTCAACGTGCTCGAGCTCGCGCGCGCGCCGCTCGCGCCCATGGACCTGATCTTCTGCCAGAACGTGCTGATCTACTTCGACCGTGCGCAGCGCGAGGCGGTGCTGGCCGAGGTCGTGCGCCGCCTGGCCCCGGGCGGCATGCTGGTGCTCGGCCCCGGCGAGCTCGTCGGCTGGCGCCACCCCGAGCTCGAGCGCGTGCACTATCCCGACACCCTCGCCTTCCGGCGCGTGGCGCGCGCCGGTGGAGGTGCGGCATGAGCTTCGGCGAGGGCGTGGATCCGGGCGCCCTCGGCTGGGTGCGCGCCGAGCTGGAGGAGACCCTCAAGCAGGCGCGCCAGGCCCTCGAGGCCTATGTCGAGGATCCCGCCGACACGGCGCAGCTCCAGTTCTGCGCGAGCTACCTCCACCAGGTGCGCGGCACGCTCCAGATGCTGGAGCTCTACGGCGCCGCCATGCTGGCCGAGGAGATGGAGCGGGTCGTCCAGGCGCTGCTCGAGGATCGGGTGGGGCAGCGCGAGGACGCCTACGAGGTGCTGATGCGCGCGCTGCTCCAGCTCCCGGACTATCTCGAGCGGCTGCAGGCGGGCGGGCGCGACCTGCCGGTGGTGCTGCTGCCGATCCTCAACGACCTGCGCGCCACGCGCGGCGAGAACCTGCTCTCGGAGAACGCGCTCTTCAATCCCGACCTGAGCGTCGAGGTGCCGGTGGAGCCGGCGGCGCCGGCACCGTTGCCGGCACCGGAGCTCGCGCCGCGCGCGCGCAGCCTGCGGCACATGCTCCAGCGCGGCCTGCTCGCCTGGTACCGCGGCCAGGACGGCGCTGCGGGCCTGGAGCTGATGGAGCGCGCCCTCGAGGGGCTGCAGGCCGCCTGTCGCCCGGGCAACGCCACGCGCCTGTGGTGGGCGGCGCGCGGGGTCGTCGAGGCGCTGCGCGACGGCGGGCTCGAGACCAACGTCTCGCTCAAGCTGCTGCTCGGCCAGCTCGACCGGCAGGTGCGCCGCATCATCGAGCACGGCCAGGATGCCCTCGAGGCCGAGCCGCCGGTCGAGCTCCTCAAGAACCTGCTCTACTACGTGGCGCGTGCGAGCTCGCGCGGCCCGCTGGTGAGCGCCATCCAGGAGGCCTTCCGCCTCGGCGAGCTGCTGCCGGACGAGGAGGAGCTCGAGGCCGCGCGCGAGGCGCTGTCGGGCCACAACCGCCAGCTCCTCGAGACCGTCGCGGCCGCCATTCGCGAGGACCTCGGCCAGGTCAAGGACGCGCTCGACCTCATCGGCCGCACCGGCAGGGCGAGCGAGCAGGCGCTCTCGGACATGGCCGAGGTCCTGCGCCGCGTATCCGACACCCTGGCGATGCTGGGGCTCGGTGCCGCCCGCGAGCAGGTGCAGGCGCAGATCGAGCGCCTGGAGGCCCTGCGCGAGGAGGGTGGCAGGCCCGATCCGCAGGCGCTGATGGACATGGCCGACGCGCTGCTTCGGGTCGAGACCAGCCTCGAGGAGGGGCTCGCCGCGCGTGAGACGCGCCCCGCGGGCGCGGAAGAGGAGCGGGCCTCGGCGCCGCTGCCCGAGGGCGAGTTCCGCGCCGTCCAGGCGGCGGTGGTCCGCGAGGCCACCGCCGACCTGGCCAAGGCCAAGGAGGCCATCGTGGGCTTCATCGAGGCGCCCTGGGACCACGAGCGCCTGACGCACGTGCCGGCGCTGTTCCGCGAGGTGCGCGGCGGGCTCCTGATGCTGGGCCTGGGGCGCGCGGCCGCCGCGCTGGAGGCGGTGGACCGCTACGTCCGCGAGGACCTGCTGGAGCGGCGCGTGGTGCCCGAGAAGGAGGCGCTCGATCACCTTGCCGACGCCATCACCGCCGTGGAGTACTACCTGGAGGCGGTCTCCGAGGGCCGCACCGACCGCGACCGCATCCTCGCCACCGCCGAGGCGGCGGTCGCCGCGCTCGGTCATCCCGTCGCGCCGGCGGAGGAGGAGGCGGCGGGGGAGGAGGTGCCCGCCGCCGAGGGCGAGACGCCGGCGGAGGCCGGGGCGGAGCCCGCACAGGCGGGCGAGCCCGCGCCGGCGGACGAGGCCGTCCCGGACGAGGAGACCGCCGCGCGGGAGGCGGACGAGCCGCCCGCCGTCGAGGAGATCGAGCTCACCGCCCCCGGGGCCGTCGACGAGGCCGGAGAGCCGGTCGCCGGCGAAGGCGAGGCCGCGGCGGAGCCCGGGGAGGAGGCGGCGTCCGGGGTGGAAGCGGACGATGCCGGGGAGGCGCTGGCCGGGGCCGCCGCGGGTGATGAGGCGGCGGACGAGGAGGCACCTGCGGACGGGCCCCCGGAGGAGGAGGCGCGGGGCGCCGCGGAAGCGGCCGCGCAGCCCCTCCACGCCCCGGACACCGGCGAGCCGCTGGAGGTGCTGGCCGGCGAGGTCGAGCCCGACATCCTCGACATCTTCATCGAGGAGGCCGAGGAGGAGCTCGCGACGCTCCGCGAGCTCGTGCCGCGCTGGCGCAGCAACCCCGATGACCGCGATGCCCTCGTCACGGTGCGACGCGCCTTTCACACCCTCAAGGGCTCGGGACGCCTGGTGGGGGCCCAGGTGGTCGGCGAGTTCGCCTGGTGCTTCGAGAACATGCTCAACCGCGTGATCGACGGCACCATCGGGACGAGCCCCGCCCTGCTCGACCTGCTCGACGAGGCGCTGGAGGTGCTCCCCCAGCTCATCGAGCAGCTCCGCGGTGGGCCCGCGCCCCAGGCGGACGTGCAGTCGCTGCTCGACCGTGCCCACCGCCTGGCCAAGGGCGAGGCGGTGGAGGCAGGCCCGCCGGCCTACGCGCCGGTGGCCGAGGAGGCGGCGGCCACCGTGGTGGAGGAGGGCGCGCAGGCCGCCGCGGCCGCCGAGCCCGCGGCGCCGGCGATGGATCCCACCCTCTACGAGATCTTCAGCAAGGAGTCGGCCACGCACCTGGCCGCCGTGCAGGATTTCCTCGATGCCTGCGCGGGCGGCGACGAGGCCGCGTGCAGGCCCACCGACGCGCTGGTGCGCGCCCTGCACACCCTGCACGGCAGCGCGCGCATGGCGGGTGCCGACGCCGTCGCCGAGGTGGCCGGGCTCGCCGAGCGCTACGTCAAGGCCGTGCAGGCGCGCCAGGTTCCCCTGCCGCCGGAAGGGCGCGAGGCGCTGGCCGAGGCGGCCGGCACCATCGGCCGCATGGTGGCGGCGTTGGGGCCGGACGGCGGCCCGATGCCCGAGGCCGGCACACTGCTCGAGCGGCTCGGCGCGCTGCACGCGCGCGAGCAGGAGGCCCTCGAGGCGGAGGAGACCGGAGAGGCCGCCGGCGCGACGGCCTCCTCTGGAGAAAAGGCGGCCGTCGGCGGCACCGAGGGTGCGCATGACGATCTCCTCGAGATCTTCCTCGAGGAGGGGGCCGAGATCCTGGACACGAGCGAGATGCTCCTGCACCGCTGGCACCAGGAGCACGAGAGCCCGGACGTGGTGCGCCAGCTCCAGCGCGAGCTCCACACCCTCAAGGGCGGGGCGCGCATGGCGGGCATCGAGGCCATCGGCAACCTCGCCCACGCGCTGGAGTCGCTCTTCACCGCCGTCGCCGACGGTCACGTGCCGGTCTCGGAGCGCCTGCTCGACACCGTCCAGCGCGCCTTCGACGCGCTGCACCGCATGCTGGAGGAGGCGCGCGCGCAGCGGCCGGTGGCGGCGGCCGAGGCCATCCTGCAGGAGGTCGAGAACGTGCGCCTGGGCACGGCGGCGCTGTCCGACGAGAACGCCGCCGCCGTGGCCGGCGAGGAGGCCGCCGCCGGGGAGGCAGCGGAGGAGGCCGCCGAGGGCGGGCCGGCCGGAGGCCCGGAGGGGGAGGCCGGCGAGGCGCAGGAGGCGGTGGCCGCTGGCGGCGAGGCGCGTGCCGAGCCGCCCGAGCCCGCGGCGCCCCCGGCGGAGGCCGGGAAGGAGGCGGGCGGCGGCGCGGAGGTGGTGCCGCTGCGCCCGCGGGGAGGAGAGGCCGAGGAGCGCGAGCCGGGACCGCCCGTGGAGCGGCGTGCGCGTCCGCGCATCCACTACGAGACGGTGCGCGTGCGTGCCGATCTCCTCGACCAGCTCGTCAATCTCGCCGGCGAGATCAGCATCTATCGCTCGCGCCTTGAGCAGCAGTTCGGCGCCTTCCGTTTCAACCTGGCGGAGCTCGAGCAGACGGTGGCGCGCCTGCGCGAGCAGCTCCGCCGTCTGGAGATCGAGACCGAGGCCCAGATCCTCGCCACCTACCAGACCGAAGCCGGCGCGCTGCGCGAGGACTTCGACCCGCTCGAGCTCGACCGCTACTCCGCGGTGCAGGAGCTCTCGCGCGCGCTCGCCGAGAGCCTCAACGACCTGGTCAGCATCCAGGGGCTGCTCGAGAACCTCACGCGCGAGTCCGAGACCCTGCTGCTGCAGCAGTCGCGCGTGACCACCGACCTCCAGGAAGGGCTCATGCGCACGCGCATGGTGCCCTTCAGCGGGCTCGTGCCGCGCATGCGCCGCATCGTGCGCCAGGCCGCCGAGGAGCTGGGCAAGAAGGCGGAGCTGAGCGTGAGCGGGGCCGACGCCGAGCTCGACCGCACGGTGCTCGACCGCGTCACGGCGCCGCTCGAGCACATGCTGCGCAACGCCGTCTCGCACGGCATCGAGCCTCCGGAGGAGCGCCGCCGGCGCGGCAAGGACGAGGTCGGCCGCGTGCACGTGGCCGTCTCGCGCGAGGGCAACGAGGTGGTGATCCGCGTCTCCGACGACGGCGCCGGGATGGATCTGGCGGCCATCCGCCGCAAGGCCGTCGAGCGCGGCCTCCTCGCTCCCGACGCCCGGGTCGACGACGACGACCTCGTGCGCTTCATCTTCGAGTCCGGCTTCTCGACCGCGGCCGAGGTGACGCAGGTCGCCGGCCGCGGCGTCGGCATGGACGTGGTCAACGCCGAGGTCAAGCAGCTCGGCGGATCGCTCGACATCGCCTCGCGCCCGGGCCAGGGCACCACCTTCACCATCCGCCTGCCCTTCACGCTGGCCGTCAGCCGTGCCTTGCTGGTGCACGTCGGCGAGGACGTCTTCGCCGTGCCGCTGGCGAGCGTCGAAGGGGTGGTGCGCATGGAGCGCGACACCCTCGAGCGCTTCTACGGCGAGGGCGGCGAGGGCCTGACCTACGAGTACGCCGGCAACCGCTACCGCGTCGAGTACCTGGGGCGCCTGCTCGGCACCTGCGATCCGGTGCTCGGCGGCGAGCGCGCGCGCTTCCCCGTGCTGCTGGCCCGTGCCGGCGAGCACCGCATGGCGCTGCAGGTCGACGCCATCATGGGCGCGCGCGAGATCGTGGTGAAGTCCGTCGGGCCCCAGATCGCCACCGTGCGCGGCATCGCCGGCGCCACCATCCTCGGCGACGGGCGCGTGGTGCTGATCCTCGACATCGGCCCGCTGGTGCGCATGGGCGGCACCGTCACGGTGCACGTGCCGCCGGCCGAGGAGGCGGCCGAGGAGGCGCAGCCGACCACGGTCATGGTGGTCGACGACTCCATCACCATGCGGCGCGTGACCGCACGGCTGCTCGAGCGCAACCAGATGCAGGTGGTCACGGCCAAGGACGGGGTGGACGCGCTCGCCAAGCTGCAGGAGACCGTCCCCGACGTGATCCTGCTCGATATCGAGATGCCTCGCATGGACGGCTACGAGCTCGCCACCCACATCCGCAACGAGGAGCGTCTGCGCCACATCCCCATCATCATGATCACCTCGCGCACCGGCGCGAAGCACCGCGAGCGCGCGGCCGAGATCGGCGTCGACCGCTACCTCGGCAAGCCCTACCAGGAGGCCGAGCTCCTCGAGAGCATCGAGGCGGTGCTGAGGGAACGTCATGGCCATGCCTGAGCCACGCGCCCAGCCGCTGCGGGTGGCCGTGGTCGGCGCGGCCGAGGGCGAGCGCCGCAGCCTGTGCCGGCTGCTGGCGGCCGCCGGGCTCGAGGTGGTGCTCGAGGTCTCGCCCGAGGAGCTGCCCTGCGGGCGCGTCGAGGACTGGCGCGGGGCCGAGGTCATCCTGCTGGACCTCGACGACGGCGACGAGGCCGGCATGGCCTGCCTCGCGCGCCTCGCCGAGGGCCCGCCGCTGCCGCTGGTCTTCGTCGACGGTGAGACGGTGCGTGCGAGCACCGGCCCGCGCCTCGGGCGCGTGCTCGCCGAGAAGCTCGCGGCGGAGGCCGGGCGCGCATCGCCGGTGCCGCGCGAGACGGCGCCACCGCGGCGGCCGCTGCGCGTGGTGGGCCCAGCGGCCGGGCGCGTCCCGGAGCGGGTGGAGGCCAGCGGAGAGGCCGGCGCGCCCGCCGCGGCCGGTGGCGGCCCGCAGGCCCCGGTCGAGGTGTGGGGCCTGGGCGCCTCCATCGGAGGGCCGCAGGCGCTCAAGCGCTTCCTCGCGCGCCTGCCTGCCGGCCTTCCCTTCGGTTTCGTGCTCGCCCAGCACATCGGCGAGAGCTTCCTCGACCTGCTGGCGCACCAGCTCGACCGCGAGACCCCGCTGCGGGTGCGGGTCGCGCAGGACGGCGACCGCCTGGCCGCGGGCGACGTGCTGGTGGTGCCGGTGGGGCGCGTGCCGGTGCTCGGCGCCGACGGGAGCGTGCGCCTCCGGCCGCTGGGCGAGAGCGTCTACGACCCCTCGATCGACCGCACCCTGGAGGCCGTGGCCGCGGCCTGGGGCGAGCGCAGCGGCGCCATCCTGTTCAGCGGCATGGGCGACGACGGCCTGCGCGGGTGCCGGGAGATCGTGCGCCGCGGGGGCACCGTGTGGGCCCAGGAGCCCGGGAGCTGCGTGGTCAGCAGCATGGCCGACCAGGCGCGCGAGCGCGGCTACGTCGGCTTCAGCGGCACGCCCGAGCGGCTCGCCGACCACCTACGGGCACGTGCGCTGCGGCTTGCGCGCGCCGCGGCGCGCGTGCGCAAGGGAGGCTAGCCGATGGCACGGCCGGCCGAGACCATCCGCTGCCTGCTGCTCCCGGTGGGGGAGCTGCAGGTGCTGCTGCCGGGCGCGGCGGTGGCCGAGGTCGCCGCCTGGCGGGCGCCGCAGCCCGTGGAGGGCGCCCCCGCCTGGCTCATGGGCCGGGTCGAGTGGCGCGGGACCGCTGTGCCCGTGAGCGACCTCGAGGCGCTGGTGCATGGAAGGGAGCCAGCGCCCGTGGGCCGTCGCGCACGGCTCGCCGTGCTCCACAGCCTGGCCGAGGACGACCTGCTGCCCTTCCACGCCCTCGTGCTGCGCCGGGTGCCGCACATGGTGCACGTGTTTCCGGGGCTGGTGACGCCCGAGGAGCGTGCGGCGGGGCTCGCCCACGGGGTCGTCGCCCAGACCGTGAGCGTGCACGGCGAGCACGCCGTCATCCCGGACCTCGACGTCCTCGAGCGCAGCGTGCGCGGGGCGCTCGGCCTCGCCGGCTGACTCTCCCCGCCAAGGTCTTTCCCTTCAGCCCAGGTCCCCGTGCAGCGCCTGCAGGGCGGCGAGCGCCGCGAGCCCCGCCGTCTCCGTGCGCAGCACGCGCGGGCCGAGACGCAGCCCCCGGAAGCCGGCTTTTCCCGCCGCGGCGCGCTCGCCGTCCGTGAGCCCACCCTCCGGGCCCACGAGCAGGGCGAGGGCCGTGCCCGGCGGCGCCAGGGCCCGCGGGCCCTCGGCGGCGGCGGGATCGAGCAGGCAGCGCGCGGCGGGCAGCGCCGGGTCGGCGAGCGCCGCAGCGAGCGGACGCGGCGGCGCGACCTCCGGCACCACCGCGCGTCCGCACTGCTCCGCGGCGGCGGCCGCCACCGCCTGCCAGTGGGCGCGGCGGCGCTCGGCGCGGGCGCCGTCGAGGCGCGGCACGCTGCGCGCGGTGAGCACCGGCAGGATGCGCGCGGCGCCGAGCTCCACCGCCTTCTGCACCACGAGATCCATGCGCTCGCCGCGGCACACGCCCTGGATGAGCGTGACGGCGAGCGGGCTCTCGGGGAGCGGCGCCACGGGTGCGCCCACGCGCACGCGGGCCGTGCCGCGCGCGGCAGCGGCGAGCTCGGCCTCGTGCTCGCGGCCCGCCCCGTCGAAGACGCGCAGCCGCGCCCCCGGCCGCAGCCGCAGTACCTGGAGCAGGTGCCGTGCCGCGGCCGGCGGCAGGTCGAGCTCGGCACCCTCCGCGAGCGGGGCCGGCACGTGGATGCGCGGGATTTTCATCGGTGCGGAGTCTGCAGTTGACGGTTTACGGCGTACGGTATGCGGCTTGCGGTGGCCTGGTTGTGCAGGACGAGGATCGCCTGCCGCAGCCTGTCAACCGCAAACCGTGAACTTCAATCACGTGTTGCGAGATCGATCCCCTCCGCCGCGACCTCGACCATGAGGTCGATCTCCTTCTCGGTGACGACGTAGGGCGGCATGAAGTAGACGACGTTGCCCAGCGGACGCAGCAGCACGCCGCGCTCGAGGCCGTGCCGGTAGACGCGCAGCCCGCGCCGCTCCTGCCACGGATAGGGCTCGAGGCGCGCGCGGTCGCGCACGAGCTCGATGGCGAGGATCATGCCGGTCTGGCGGATTTCGCCCACGTGGGGATGGTCCGCGAGGGCCGCGGCGGTCGCCTCGCCCATGCGCGCGGCGAGCGCGCGGTTGCGCTCCAGCACCGGCTCCTCGGCGAAGATGTCGAGGGTGGCGAGCGCCGCGGCGCAGCCCAGCGGGTTGCCCGTATAGCTGTGCGAGTGCAGAAAGGCCCGCAGCGTCTCGTAGTCGTCGTAGAAGGCCGCGTAGACCTCCTCGGTGGTGAGGACGGCGGCGAGCGGCAGGAAGCCGCCCGTCAGCCCCTTGGACAGGCACAGGAAGTCGGGACGGATGCCCGCCTGCTCGCAGGCGAAGAGCGTCCCGGTGCGGCCGAAGCCGACCGCGATCTCGTCGGCGATGAGGTGCACGCGGTGGCGGTCGCAGGCCTCGCGCAGCAGCCGCAGGTAGGACGGGGGGTACATGCGCATGTGGCCCGCGCACTGCACCAGCGGCTCGACGATCACGGCGCACACCTCGCCGGCGTGCCGCTCGAGCGCCGCCTCCATGTGCGCGAACAAGCGCTCGGCGTGCGCGTCCCACTCCGCGCGCGGCACCCCGAAGCAGTCGGGCGAGGGGACCGTGACGGGGCGCATGAGGAGCGGCTCGTAGGTCTCCTTGTAGAGGGCGACGTCGCCCACCGCGAGCGCGCCCAGGGTCTCGCCGTGGTAGCTGTTCGAGAGGTTGACGAAGCGCGTGCGGCCGGGCTCGCCGCGGTTGCGCCAATAGTGGAAGCTCATCTTGAGCGCCACCTCCACCGCCGAGGAGCCGTTGTCGGCGTAGAAGCAGCGCGCGAGGCCGTCCGGGGCCAGGGCCGTGAGGCGCTCGGCGAGCCGCACGGCGGGCTCGTGCGTGAAGCCCGCGAGCAGCACGTGCTCGAGACGCGCGGCCTGCTCGGCGACGGCGCGGGCGATGCGCGGGTTGGCGTGGCCGAAGAGGTTGACCCACCAGGAGCTGATGGCGTCGAGGTAGCGCCGTCCGTCGAAGTCCTCGAGCCATGCCCCCTCGGCGCGCCGCACCGGCACCAGCGGCAGGCGCTCGTGGTCCTTCATCTGGGTGCAGGGGTGCCACAGCACCCGGAGGTCGCGCGCGATCCACTCGCGGTTGCCCACGGCGGGCGCTCCGCCTCTCAGCGGCCGGCGGCGGTGGGCGCGGCGGCGCGCGGCAGGCCGAGCCGCTCCCAGATGGCGAGCACCGGCTCGGCGCGGTTGAGGGTGTAGAAGTGCAGGCCGGGGGCGCCGGCCTCGAGCAGCCGCGCGCAGAGCTCGGCGACGACGTCCGCGCCGAAGGCGCGCAGCGAGGCGAGGTCGTCGCCGTAGTCCTCGAGGCGCTTGCGGATCCAGCGCGGGATCTCGGCGCCGCAGGCGTCGGAGAAGCGCGCGAGCTGCGCGTAGTTGGTGATGGGCATGATGCCCGGCACGATGGGGATTTCCAGCCCCATGGCCTCGCAGTCGTCCACGAAGCGGAAGTAGGCGTCGGCGTTGTAGAAGTACTGGGTGATGGCCGAATCCGCGCCCGCCTCCACCTTGCGCCGGAAGTGCTCGAGATCGGCGCGCGCGCCCGTCGCCTGCGGGTGGAACTCGGGATAGGCGGCGACCTCGATGTGGAAATGCCTCCCGGTGGTCTCGCGGATGAAGGCCACGAGCTCGTTGGCGTAGCGCAGCTCGCCGGGCTCGACCATGCCCGAGGGCAGGTCCCCGCGCAGGGCGACGATGCGCCGCACCCCGGCGGCGCGGTAGCGCTCGAGCAGCTCGCGGATGGCCGTGCGCGTGGATCCGATGCAGGAGAGGTGCGGCGCCACCTCGACCCCGGTGGCCTCGCGCAGCGCGAGCACGGTCTCGTAGGTGCGTTCGCGCGTCGAGCCGCCCGCGCCGTAGGTCACGGAGAAGAAGGCCGGACGCAGGGGCAGCAGCGCCTCCCGGGCCTCGCGCAGGCGCGCTTCCCCCTCCGGCGTCTTCGGCGGGAAGAACTCGAAGCTGAACTCCTGCGGGAAGCGGCGCTGTGTCTCCATGACGGAAGGCGGCTGGCTGACGCCAGCCAGCAGTCGACAGTGTACGGTTTACGGTGGACCGTAAGCTGTCAACTGTAGACTGTAAACCTCAATAGCGGTAATGGTCGGGCTTGTAGGGCCCGTCCACCGGCACGCCGATGTACTCCGCCTGCTCCGGGGTCAGGCGCGTGAGCTTCGCGCCCAGCTTGCCGAGGTGCAGGCGCGCGACCTTCTCGTCGAGCTTCTTGGGAAGCATGTAGACGCGGCGGTCGTAGCGCTCGGGATGGTTCCAGAGCTCGATCTGGGCGATCACCTGGTTGGTGAAGGAGGCCGACATGACGAAGGAGGGGTGGCCCGTGGCGCAGCCCAGGTTCACCAGCCGCCCCTCGGCGAGCAGGATGATCTTCTTTCCGTCCGGGAAGACGACGTGGTCCACCTGCGGCTTGATGTTCTCCCAGCGGTACTGGCGCAGGCTGGCGACGTCGATCTCGGAGTCGAAGTGGCCGATGTTGCAGACGATGGCCTCGTCCTTCATGCGCCGCATGTGATCGTGGGTGATCACGTTCACGTTGCCGGTGGCCGTCACGAAGATGTCGGCCACCTCGCAGGCCTCGTCCATGGTGACCACCCGGTAGCCCTCCATCAGCGCCTGCAGGGCGCAGATGGGGTCGATCTCGGTCACCCACACCGTCGCCCCCATGCCGCGCAGGGCCTGGGCACAGCCCTTGCCGACCTCGCCGTAGCCGCAGACGACGGCGATCTTGCCCGCGATCATGACGTCGGTGGCGCGCTTGATGCCGTCGATCAGGGACTCGCGGCAGCCGTAGGTGTTGTCGAACTTGGACTTGGTCACCGAGTCGTTGACGTTGATGGCCGGGAAGAGCAGCTCGCCGCGCTCGGCCATCTGGTAGAGGCGGTGCACGCCCGTGGTGGTCTCCTCGGTGACGCCGCGGATGCCGCGCGCGAGCTCGCCGTACCAGCCCGGTCGCTCGCGCAGGCGGCGCCGGATGGCGGCGTAGAGCACCCGCTCCTCCTCGTTCTGCGGGTCGTCCAGCACGCTCGGGTCCCGCTCGGCGCGCGCGCCGAGGTGCACCACGAGGGTGGCGTCGCCGCCGTCGTCGAGGATCATGTTGGCGGTGCCGCCATCGTGCCACTCGAAGATGCGGTGCACGAACTCCCAGTACTCCTCGAGCGTCTCGCCCTTGTAGGCGAAGACCGGGACGCCGCGCGCGGCGATGGCCGCCGCCGCGTGGTCCTGGGTGGAGAAGATGTTGCACGAGGCCCAGCGCACCTCGGCGCCGAGCTCGATCAGGGTCTCGATCAGGACCGCCGTCTGGATGGTCATGTGCAGGCAGCCGGCGATGCGCGCGCCGGCGAGCGGCTTCTGCCCGCGGTACTCCTCGCGCACCGCCATCAGGCCCGGCATCTCGGTCTCGGCGATGCGGATCTC
>WFOW01000312.1 GCA_015487895.1 Gammaproteobacteria bacterium
CCGCCGCGAGCGGGTGCGGCACGAAGGGCACGACCACGTAGTCGGCCGCGAGCAGCCCGAGCTTGAGCCCGGGGCCCATGTCGGGCGGGGTGTCGAGGACGATGCGCTCGAAGCCGAGCGCGGCGGCCTCGGCGCGCAGGCGCGCGGCGGCCGCGGCCGGATCGGCGCAGGCGGGCTCGGCGAGCGGGTCGCCCGCGGGCAGCACCCACACCCCGGGCTCGGCGCCCGGCACCAGCAGCGGCTCGAGCGGCCGCCCCTCGGCGAGCGGGGCGGCCGGGCCCGGGTGGCCCCGCGGCGGCCGGGCCCCGGCGCCGAGCGTGGCGTGGCCCTGGGGGTCGAGGTCCACGAGCAGCACGCGCCGGCCGGCCGCGGCCCACTCGGCGGCGACGTTCACCGCCGTGGTGGTCTTGGCCGTGCCGCCCTTGCGGTTGGCCACCGCGAGGAAGCGCGCGCCCATCTCAGCCTCCCTCGGCCCGCCCGGCGCCCAGCGCCGGCAGCAGCCAGGCCGCCAGCGCCGGGTCCCTGGGCGGCGCGGAGACCGGCGGCCGCAGCGCCATCAGCACCTGCAGCACCGCGGTGTGGGGATGGGCCAGGCGCGCGAGGTTGACCTTGCCGCGCGGGTGCTCGCGCAGCCAGGCGAGCAGCGGCTCGGCCTCCTCCACCGCGCACAGGCCCTCGAGCGTGGCGACCGTCTTGCCGAGCTTCACGGGCATCGCAGCAGCTCCCTCAGGTTGAGCACCAGCAGCACCCGGCCGTCGCCGAGCAGCGCCGTGCCGGCGTAGATGGTGAAGTGCGCCATCACCCCCTCGAGCGGCTTCTGGATCACGTCCACGCCCTCGTGGAAGCGGTCCACCACGAGCGCGGCCGTCTCGCCGTCGACGCGGACCACGAGCAGCGCCTCCTCCTCCGGGCGCTCGCCCTCCTCGAGCCCGAGCAGGCGGTGGAGGCGGTGGACGGGGACGAGGCGGTCGCGCAGCACCACGGCCTCGCGGTCCTTGACGCGGTGGATGTCGGCCGCCGGCACGCGCACCGTCTCGCGGATGGCCTCCACGGGCACGCCGAAGTGCTGGCCGCCGGCCTCGACGATCATCACCTGGCTGACGGCGACCGACAGCGGCAGCACCAGCCGCACGGTGGTGCCCGCCCCCGGCACGCTGTGCACGCGCACCTCGCCGCCGACGCGGCGCACCATGGCGCGCACGGCGTCCATGCCGACCCCGCGCCCCGAGACGTCCGAGACCCGCTCGGCGGTCGAGAAGCCGGGCGCGAAGATGAGCTGCAGGGCCGCCTGGTCGTCGAGGCTCTCGAGCTCCTGCTCGCCGATGACCCCCTTCTCGTAGGCCTTGCGGCGGATCACGGCGGGGTCCATGCCGCGGCCGTCGTCGCTCACCTCGATCACCACGTGGTCGTCGTGGGCGACGGCGCGCAGCCGCACCGTGCCCTCGCGCGGCTTGCCCGCGGCCTCGCGCTCGTCCGGCGGCTCGATGCGGTGGTCGCAGGCGTTGCGCAGCAGGTGGACCAGCGGCTCGGCCAGGTCCTCGACCACGTTCTTGTCGGCCTCGGCCTCCTCGCCCTCGACCACGAGGCGGATGGGCTTGCCGAGCCGGCGCGAGAGGTCGCGCACCAGGCGCGGGAAGCGCTGGAAGACGTGCGAGAGCGGGATCATGCGCACCTGCATCACCGCCGCCTGCAGCGCCTCGGTGACGCGGTGGATGACGGCGTGCTGGGCCTTGATCTCGCGGGCGAGCTCGCGCGCGCCGTGCACGTCCTCGGCGCGGCGGGCGAGGTAGGGCAGCGCGTTCTTGGCCACCACCAGCTCGCCCACCAGGTCCATGAGGGCGTCGATGCGCTCGAGGTCCACCTTCAGCGTGCGGATGCGCGGGCGCTCGGCCCCGTCGCCGCCGCGCCCGGGCGCCGGAGGCGTGGCGGGCGCGCCGCCCGCGGGCGCCGGTGCCGCGCTCGGCGCGGGCGGCGGCTGCGGCGCGGCGGCCGCCGGCGCGCCGCCCGCGGCCGCCTCCGCGCCGGCGGCCGCGGCCTCCGCCACCGCCTCGGCGGCCGGCGCCTCCGCACCCTCGCCCGCGAGCAGGGTCTCGATGGCCTCGATGGCGGGCTGGGCGTCGCGCTCGGCGCGCGCGCGGTCGAAGGCCTCGGCGAGCTCCGGGCGCTCGCCCGCCACGCGCAGGCAGACCGCGCGCGCCGAGGCCAGGCGCCCGTCCCACACCTCGGCCGCGCAGGGCGTGCGCAGCATGTCGCGCTGGGAGGCGAGCAGCTCCCGCGCGGTCGCGTCGAGCGCGGGCCCCCCGTCGTCGCCGGCGGCCCCTTCCCCGCCGTCGGGGCCCTCCGCCGCCGGGCCTCCCGCGGAGGCCTCCCCCGCCGGCGCGGCCGCGGGGGTCTCCTCCGCCTCGCCCGGCAGCTCGCCGCGGGCGAGCGCCTCGACGAGCAGCGCCAGGCGCGCGCGCGCCGCCTCGCCCTCGCGCCCCGCGAGCCGGGCGATCCAGCGCAGGCAGTCGGGCTCCCAGCCCTCGCCGCCCTGCGCCTCCAGGGCCGCCTCGGCCCGCGCCCGCAGCGCATCGGCGTCGCCCGCCGCGAGCGCGCGGCGCAGGTCCTCGGCGACCTCGGCCCACAGCTCGCCGCCCTGCGGCTCGCCCCCGGGGACGGCGAGCCAGACGGGGTCGAAGGCATGCACCGCGGCCTCCTCGCCCGCGTACTGGAAGTGCTCGCGCACGGCCCCGGGCTCCGCCGCGCACAGCAGCCGGAAGCGCAGCACGCAGCGGTAGGGGTCGAAGGCCTCCGGGTCCTCGGGCCAGGGCTCGCGCGGCTCGACGCCCAGCCACACCAGGCCCGGGGCGCTGCGTGCGGTCTGGAGGGGGTCGTCGCCCGCGAAGAAGCAGTTCTCGTCCGGCGTGTACTCGACCGCGACGGCGGTCCCGCCGGCCGCCTCGAGCGCCGCCGCGCGCGCCTCGCCGGGCAGGGCCACGGCCCAGTCCGGCGGCAGCGCCGCGCCCGGGCCTTCCGCGGCCCCGGCCTCCGCGGGCGCATCCTCCTCCGGCGGCGCGGGCGCGGCGGCCTCTCCCCCGCCGAGGAGGGCGCGCAGCCGGCCCGCGAGCGCCTCGCCCGCCGCGTCGGCGCCCTCGCCCAGGCGGCCGTCGCGCTCGAGCTCGTCGAGCCAGGCCGAGACCTGGTCCATGGCGTCCAGCAGCAGGTCCACGTGCTCCGGGCCCAGCCGCAGCGCGCCCTCGCGTACGGCCACCAGCACGTCCTCGGCGGCGTGCACGGTGCGCGTCAGCGCCGGCACGTCGAACAGGCCCGAGTTGCCCTTGATGGTGTGCATGGCCCGGAAGAGCTCGTTGACCAGCTCCGGGTCGTCCGGGCTGCGCTCGAGCTCCAGGAAGCGGCCGCTCGCCGCCTCCAGCAGCTCGCGCGACTCCGCGATGAACTGCTCGAGCAGCGCGTTCATGCCCCCGCCTCCCCCGCGATCGCCCGCACCACCGCCTGCAGGGTCTCGGGCCGCACCGGCTTGACCAGGTAGTGGTTGGCGCCGGCGGCCCAGGCCTGCTCGCGGTCGCCGGGCTTCGCCTCGGTGCTGACCATCACCACCGGCACCGCGCGCAGCTCCTCGCCGGCGCGCATCTCGCGCACCAGGCGGTAGCCGTCCATCTTCGGCATGTTGATGTCCACCAGGAACAGGTCCCAGTCGGCGCCGAGCGCCTTCTCCAGCGCCTCGATGCCGTTCTCGGCCTCCACCACCTGGTGGCCCAGGGCCTCGACCAGCTCGCGGTGGTACATGCGCACCGTCACCGCGTCGTCCACGATCATGATCCTTGCCATGGCGTCACACCGGCTTCTGGTAGGCGACCGCCTCCTCGAAGCGGCGCACCCGGAAGAGCGAGGAGATGCGGCTCATGGACTCCGAGTGCCCGAGGAAGACGAAGCCGCCCGGGTTGAGGGCGTCGTAGAAC
>WFOW01000313.1 GCA_015487895.1 Gammaproteobacteria bacterium
GTCGGGAGGCGAGCGGACGGGTTACGGGTTGCAGGTGGCGGTGTACGGTCACCCGTAACCCGCAGCCTGTAACCTGTAACCTGTAACCTGTCGCCCGTCTCCCGTCACCCGTCTCCCGTCACCCGTCTCCCGTCACCCGTCTCCCGTCACCCGTCGCCCGGACCTTGTGCTCGGCCGCGTGCGAGAGGAACAGGGCCAGCCCCACGAGCGCGATGCCGCCCGCGAAGTAGAGCAGGTCGAGCATGTCCTCGAAGCGCATCTTCACGCCGTGCTCGAAGAAGGTGACGATGAGGATCATGAGCACGACCTTGCCGAGGCGCGCCTTGAGGTCGTCGAGGTTGCGGATGACGAGCACGCGCGAGGCGGCCTCGGAGCGCTCGGCCTCGTCGATGCGGCTGATGAAGAGCTCGTAGAGCCCGAGCGCGAAGATGAGGAGCACGGTGGCGAGCAGGTAGCCGTCCACCACCTCGACCACGTGCGTGACGCTGGCCGCGCGCAGCTCGCCGCGCGCCTCGGCGCTGAGCTCGGGCGAGGCGTAGCCGGCGAAGACGTGCCAGGCCAGGCTCGCGGCGTCGACCGTCGCCATGAAGAACATGGCGAGCGCCGAGACCAGGCTCGCGATCACAGCGGCGAGCACCACCAGCCGCGAGCGCCACAGGAAGGCTTCGAAGACGCGCTCGAGCGTGGACATGCCCTTTCACTTCCCCTCCGGCCGTTCCGGCGCGCCACCGTACAGGCTCGCGAGCGGCACGTCCAGCCGTGCGCGCAGGGCCTCGCGCCCCTCGGCGAGGAGGGCGCCGATGCGCCCCGCCGCCCCGCGGGCGGCGACGGCGGGCGGCAGCAGCCCGAGCGCGTCGGCCAGCTCGGCGGCCGTCGTGTGGCCGAGCCCGCGGGCCAGCACCCAGCCGCCGCCGGCCGCGCGCCGCACGAGCCCGGCACGCCCGAGGCGCTCGAGCGCGCCCTCGAGCTCGGCGGCCTCCGTCGCCGTCAGGCCCCGGGCCAGGGCTGCCGTCGCCGGCGCCTCGCCGGTGCGCTGGGCCGCGGCGAGCCGCCCCAGCGCGTGCACGGCCGCCGCGAGCCGCGCCGCGGGCGTCCCCTCGGGGGGCGCGCCGCGCGGGAGCGACAGGGCCCGGCTCACCTCGGCCCCGTAGAGGACCACCATCCACGAGACCTGCACCCAGATCAGCAGCAGCGGCAGGGCCGCGAGCGGACCGTAGAGCGTGCGGTAGGTCTCGACACTGGCGACGTAGGCGCCGAAGCCGCGCCGGGCGAGCTCGAGCAGCACCGCCGCGACCGCCGCACCGGCGAGCGCATGGCGCACGGGCACCGGCCGCCGCGGCACCAGCGCATAGAGCAGCGCGCAGGCGCCCGCCTCCAGCAGGAGCGCGAGCAGCCCGAGCAGCAGGCGCTGGGGCTCGGCGCCCGCGACGCTCCCGGGCAGCCGGGCCGCCGCGTAGGTGGCCAGCGCGATGGCGCTGCCGAGCAGCACGGGCCCGAGGGTGAGCACGGTCCACCAGGCGGCGAGCCGCTGCCACAGCCCGGCACGCGTGCGCACGCGCCAGATGCGGTTCAGCGTGCCGTCCACGGCCGCCATCATGAGCAGCGCCGTCGCCACCAGCATGAGCGCGCCCACGAGACCCAGGCGGCCCGCATTGGCCGCCAGCGTCTCGACCGCCCGCTGGACGGTCTCGCCCGTCTCGGGCAGGAAGTGGCGGAAGACGAAGGCGTTGACGCGAGCGGCGAGGCGCTCGAAGACGGGGAAGGCGGCGAGCACGCCCAGGGTGACCGCCGTCAGGGGCACCAGGGCGAGCAGCGAGACATAGGCGAGGCCGGTGGCGCGCAGCGGGCCCTCGTCCTCGAGAAAGCCCTGCCAGGCCTCGCGCAGCAGACGCAGGCCGGCACGCGCACGCGGGAGGCTCACGGCGCCGGGGCCTCAGACGACGCGGGAGGGCCCGGCGGACCGGACCCTCCCGCTCGAGGAAAGGCCGTTGCGGGCGCCGTCCCGGTCAGCGCGCCAGGTAGGCCTTGTCCGACTCCTCGACCACCCCGAGCGCCCAGGCGCCGCGCGTCTTGGCGTGGCGGACGGCCGCGGCCACCTCGTCCGGCGAGGGGTTGGTGTCGATGTCGAACACCTGGCCCGGGTAGATGAGGTCGGCGTCGCGGATCTGGTCGGCGTTGGCCTTGTAGATCAGCGGCCACTCGTAGGGGTTGCCGTAGATCTCGGGCTTGCCCGCGATCTTCCACAGGCTGTCGCCGCGCACCACGGTGTACTGGATGGTGGCGTTGCGCAGCTCCTCGAGCAGCGCGCTCGCGAGATCGTAGGCCCGCCGGCCCTCGGCGTTGCGGTAGGCCTCCTCGGCCTGACGCAGGCGCGCCTGCTGGTCCGCGCTCAGCCCGCGGCGTCCCTTGAGCTCCTCGATCATGAACTTGGCCTCCTCCAGGTAGTACTGGTTGACGGCCAGCTCCGCCTGCTCCCGGGCCTTGCGCGCGAGCTTGATCGCCTTGGCGTTGTCGCCCTTCTCGGCGGCCTTCCTGGCCTTCTTGAGGAACTTCTCCGTGTCGCGCCAGATCCAGTTGAGCGCCTTGGCCTCCTTGATCGCGGCCTCGGCCTCGGCGATGGCCTGCAGGGCCGCCGGGCTCGGGCCCGAGGGCTTCTCCGCCGCGGGCGGCTCGGCGGGCTTCTCCTTCGGTGCGGTCGCGCATCCGGCCGCGAGCGCGGCGGCGGCCGCGAGGGCGATCAGGGTGCGGAATGCGGCGGTGGTCTTCATGGCTCGCAACTCCAGGCGCGTCGGGTCTTGTTGTTCTGGATCTGGTTGCGCACAAGGCGCACGCCCAGTATCCGCAACGTAACAC
>WFOW01000314.1 GCA_015487895.1 Gammaproteobacteria bacterium
GCCTTCTGCGCCGCGATGGCGCGCGCCCTCGCGCGCCGCGGCGTGGAGGTGACGGTGGCCCACGACGCCGCCGCCGCGGAGGCGGCCGCCGACGGGCACGACGCCGCGCTCGTCGACCTGCGCCTCGGCGCCGAGTCGGGGCTGCACGTGGTGGCGGCGCTGCGCGCCCGCCACCCGCGGATGCGCATCGTGGTGCTGACCGGATACGCGAGCATCGCCACCGCGGTCGAGGCCATCAAGCTCGGCGCGGTGCAGTACCTGACCAAGCCCGCCGAGCCCGACGAGGTGCTGCGGGCCTTCGCCCGCACGGAGCCCGACCCCGACGTGCCGCCGCCCGCGCGCCCCATGTCCGTCCGCCGCCTCGAGCGCGAGCACATCGAGCGCGTGCTCGCCGAGCATGGCGGCAACATCTCCGCCGCGGCGCGCGCGCTCGGCATGCACCGGCGCACCCTGCAGCGCAAGCTCCGCAAGCGGCCGGTGAAGCAGTAGCCCCGAGAGCGGGATCGGAAGGCGAGGATCGGCGCCCCATCCGAATGTGGGTGCGGCATCCTGCCGCGACCGGCTGGGGCGGAGAGGCGAGAGACAAGAGGCGGGAGACGAGGGGTGGTGCGCGCTGCGCGCGCGGCCATGGATCGGGGCTGGAAGCCCCTCCCACAATCGGCGGTAGCGGGAGGCGGGGCTCGGGAGGCGAGGGTCGGAGCGCCCTTCGGGCGCGGCCTTTTGATCTTTCCCGTCTCCCGCAGCCCGTCTCCCGTGCACTACCATAGGGCTGCGGTAGACGGTGTACGGTCCTCACCGTCCACCGTTCACCGTCCACCGTTCACCGGTCAGCATGGATCCGCAGTTCTGGGAGTCGCGCTACGCCGAGCCGGGCTACGGCTACGGCACCGCGCCCAACGCCTTCCTCGCCGGGCTCGCCGCGCGCTTCCGCCCCGGCATGCGCGTGCTGCTGCCGGGCGACGGCGAGGGCCGCAACGGGGCGTGGCTCGCCGCGCGCGGCTGCGAGGCGCTCTCGGTGGATCTGGCCATGTCCGGGCTGCGCAAGGCGCGCCGCCTCGCCGAGCGGCTGGGCGCGGCCGGGCGCCTGCACGCCGTGCGCGCCGACGTCACCCGCCCGCCGTGGCGCGAGGGCGCCTTCGACGCCGTGGTCGCGATCTACGTGCACCTGCCGCCCGCGGTGCGCGCGGCCGCCCACCGGACATGGGCCGCGGCCCTGCGCCCGGGCGGGCTGCTGGTGCTCGAGGCCTTCGACCGCGGCCATGAGCGCCTGCGCCGCACCCTCGGCACCGTCGGCGGGCCGCCCGGCGAGGCGCTGCTCTACACGCCGGAGATGCTCGCCGACGACTTCGCCGGCCTCGAGATCGAGCGGCTCGAGCGCCTCGAGCTCGAGCTCGACGAGGGCCGCTGGCACCGCGGCCGCTCGGCCGTCATCCGCCTCCTGGCCTACCGGAGCGACGGGGAACGCGAGGAAAGAGGCGGGGAAGAGCCGGCTTCCAGCCAACCAAGCCAAGCCCCGGCGTCACACCCATGACCGGCTGATTGGCCGGGGGGTGCAACACGGAGCAGCCGACATGGCAAGGCCTTTCATCCAGCCCTCCCTTCCCTCTCGCCTCCCGCCGCTTTCCTCCCGTCTCCGGAAGACGTCAGCACACGCACCACGGGGCCGACGGTGAGGCCCTGGACCAGCACCGAGAAGACCACGACCACGTAGGTCAGCGTGAGGAGGAGATCGCGCTCGGGGCCCGGCGGCAGCGAGAGCGCGAGCGCCACGGAGACGCCGCCGCGCAGCCCGCCCCAGGTGAGCACCCGCACCGCGCCCGGGCTGAAGCGCCGCAGCGGCCGCAGGATGGCGACCGGCAGCCCCACGCTGATGAGACGCGCGAGCAGCACGAGCGGGATCATGAGCACGCCCGCCGCCAGCGGCCCCGCCTCCAGGCTCACCACCAGCACCTCCAGCCCGAGGAGCACGAACAGCAGCGCGTTGAGCAGCTCGTCGAGCACGCTCCAGAAGGTGTCGAGGTGCTCGCGCGTGCGCGCCGACATGGCGAGCAGGCGCCCGTGGTTTCCGATGAGCAGCCCCGCGACGACGATGGCGATGGGGCCCGACAGATGCAGGGCGTCGGCGAGCGCGTAGCCGCCGGTCACCAGCGCCAGCGTCAGGAGGATCTCGACGTCGTGGCTGTCCACCGCCCGCAGCATGCGGTAGACGAGCCAGCCGGCGGCGAGCCCGAACAGCGCCCCGCCGACGGCCTCCTGCAGGAGCAGCGTCGCGACGGCCGCCGGCTGCGGCTCGGTCTGCCCGGACGCCACGCCCGCCAGCACCAGGAAGAGCACCACGGCCACGCCGTCGTTGAACAGCGACTCGCCGACGATCTTGGTCTCGAGGCTGGCGGGCGCGCCGGCGCGGCGCAGGATGCCCATGACGGCGATGGGATCCGTGGGCGAGATGAGCGCCCCGAACAGCAGACAGTAAACCAGCGGCAGCTCCAGCCCCAGCCAGCGCAGCAGCACCCAGCTCCCGAAGCCGACGATGAGCGTCGAGACCACGAGCCCCAGGGTGGCGAGCAGGCCGATGACGCGCTTCTGGCGGGCGAGGTCGGAGAGGTCCACGTGGAGGGCGCCGGCGAACAGCAGGAAGCTCAGCATCCCCTGCAGCACGGTCTCGCCGAAGTCCACGCGCGCGAGCAGGGCGCGCGCGCCGTCCGCCGCCGGCGCGAGCCCGAAGGCCTCGGCGAGCGCGAGCGCCAGCGAGACCGCGAGCGCCACCAGCATGACGCCGATGGGCGTGGGCAGGCCGATCCAGCGCTGGTTCACCCATGCGAAGAGGGCGGCGAGGGCGAGCAGCGCGCCGGCGACCTCCAGCAGACCCACGCCTCAGCCTCTCCGGCGGTCCCCGCGCGCCAGCGCGCGCTCGATGCGCGCGAGGCGCGCCTCGATGGCCTCCAGCCGGGCGCGCAGGTCCGACTCCTCGCGCTCGACCCTGTGCACGTCGCGGCCGATGAGGAAGGCCGAGACGTTGGCCGCGAGCAGCGCGAAGAGCCCCAGCCCGAGCAGCATCACGAGCGAGGCGATGAAGCGCCCCGCGGGCGTCGAGGGCACGACGTCGCCGTAGCCCACGGTGGTCACCGTCACCCATGCCCACCAGATGCCGTCCCAGGCCGAGCCGATGGCCGGGTCCACGCCCGAGATCAGCACGCCGGCGAGCGTCAGCACCACGGCCGAGAAGGCGAGCGTGGGCCCGAGCCGGTTGCGCGCGAGGACGGCGCGCACGCTGCGCGACAGCCGCGCCAGGATCCCCACCAGGAGCAGGAGCCGCAGGCTGCGCAGCGCGCCGGCGAGCGGCGTCTCGCCCCAGAGCAGCGGCACGCCGAGGGCGATGATGGCGAGGTTCATCCAGTTCGTGAGGAGGTAGCGCCGGCGGTCGCGCACGAGCGCCGTCAGCACCGCGGTCTCGGCCACGAACACGAGCCACACCAGCCAGTCGCCGACGGCGCTCACGGGCGGCGGGATGGCGCCGCGCTGCTCGAGGTACCACTGCACAGGGATCCAGACGGCGACGGCGAGCATGGGCCACTCGAAGCGGCGCGCCCAGCGGCGCGCCTCGGGCCGCTCGCGCGGCGCCACGCCGGCGAGCCCCGTGAGATGGTCCAGACGCACCCTTCTCACGGCGCTGCCTCCACGCAGCGCACGCGGGCGAGGTCCGGCAGGTCGCCCTCGAGGCCCATGGCCCGGCGCACGAGGGCGCGGCGCAGCGGCGCGCAGCGGTCGGCGACGGCGAAGGCGAGCGCGCGCGCGGCGCGCACGGGCAGGGCGCGGGCGCCGAAGCCGCTGCGGAAGGCCTCCATGAGCAGCCCCATGGCGAGGTTCTCGCCGCGGCGCCAGCGCTGGTAGCGCGCGAGCGCGGCGGCCGCGCCCGGATCGCCGTGCGCGCGCCAGGCCGCCGCGGCGCACTCGGCCAGCGCCGCCGCGTCCAGCAGCCCCAGGTTGAAGCCCTGTCCCGCGAGCGGGTGGATCACGTGGGCGGCGTCGCCCACCAGCGCCACGCGCCCCTCGACGTAGGCC
>WFOW01000315.1 GCA_015487895.1 Gammaproteobacteria bacterium
GGGCGGCAGCGGGCGCGCGTTCCCGCGTTCCAGCGGGCCGCCCGCTGCCGCCCATCCCGCCACGCCGCCCGCGAGCACGGCCACTTCGGGATGGCCGAGGAGCTCGAGCACCCAGAGCAGGCGCGCGGCATCCTTGAGGGAGCCGTTGTCGTAGACCACCACGGGGCGGCCGGCGCGCACGCCCGCCGCCTCGAGCAGCGTGCGCAGGCGGGCCGGGCCCGGCAGGCGGGCCGGATCCTCCTCGGACCACAGCATCCTGCCGGGCAGGCTCGCCGCGCCCGGGAGGTGGCCCGCGGCATAGGCGGCGGCGGGCCTTGCGTCCAGCACGTGCACCTCGCTGCGGTGCGCGAGCAGCCAGGCGGGCCCGACCAGCAGGTCCGGCAGCAGGCCCGCCCGCGCCGCACCGGACGCCAGCGCGAGCACGCAGGCGAGCGCCGCAGCGGCGCGCATCAGCCGCGCTCCTCCTCCCCGTCCCGGACGCGCAGGCGCAGCGCATGCGGCCCGAGCGTGAAGCAGAAGCGCGCCCCCTCGCCCTCGCGCCCTTCGGCCCACACGCGGCCGCCGTGCATGTGGACGATGCGCTGCACGGTGGACAGGCCGATCCCGGACCCCTCGAACTCCTGCGCCGAGTGCAGCCGCTGGAAGGGCTGGAAGAGCTTGTGCGCATAGCGCGGGTCGAAGCCGGCGCCGTTGTCGCGCACGCTCACGCAGGGCTCGCCGCGCTCGATCTCGAGGGTGAGCTCGATGCGGGCCGGCTCGCGCCCGCGGGTGAACTTCCAGGCGTTGCGCAGCAGGTTCTCGAGCACCACCCGCAGCAGGCGCGGGTCGGCCTCGGCCTCGATGCCGGGCGCGATGCGCGCCTCGACGGCGCGTCCCGGCTCGGCCGTGCGCAGCTCCTCGATCACCTCCTCGGCCATGCGGCTGAGGTCCACGCGCGCGCGCTCGAGCTGGCTGCGGCTGACGCGCGAGAGCAGCAGCAGATCCTCGATGAGCTGCCCCATGCGTTCGGCCGCCGCGCGCATGCGCTCCAGATATCCCCGCGCCTCCGGGGAGAGCTCGGCGGCGTGGTCCTCCATCAGCGCCTCGCCGAAGCCCTGCACGGCGCGCAGCGGCGCGCGCAGGTCGTGCGAGACGGCCGAGACGAAGCCCTCCAGCTCGCGGTTGGTGCGCTCGAGCTCGGCGGTGCGGGCGCGCACCCGTGCCTCGAGCGCCGTGCGCGCCTCCTCGAGCGCGCGGCGGTCGGCCTCGAGGCGCTCGGCCATGTGGTCGAAGGCGGCGCCGAGGGCCCCCACCTCGTCGTCGCCGCGCACGCCGCTGAGCCGCCCGCGCTCGCCGCGCGACATGGCCTGGGCCGCCGCCGCCACCCGTTCGAGCCGCCGGGTGAGCAGCATCCCGAAGGTCACGCCCACCACCGCGATCACCGCCATGCCCGACAGGCCGATGCCGATGCCGAGGTTGCGCGCCTGGGCATGGATGCGCGCGAGCGGCGCGCTCGAGAACTCGACGGCCAGCGTGCCCAGCGGGCCGGCGGCGTTCGCCAGCCTCTCGGCGCGCCAGTAGTTCCCTGCCTTTCCCGCCAGGGGCGGCAGGGGGCCGCCCACGAGGCGGGCGTCGCTGGCGGCGACGACGCGCCCTTCCCCGTCCGCGAGCACGGCGCGCACCACGTGCGGATCGCGCAGGAGCCGCTCGATGTAGGGCTGGAAGCGGTCGTACTCCTCGGTGAGGAGGGCCTCGCGTGCCGGCCCCCGCAGGATCTGCAGCGCGACGCGCTCCATCTCCTCGATCTGGCGCTCGGTCGCCTCCCGCACGAACCCCGTGGTCTGCCAGATGACGACCGTCAGCACCACGGCCTCCAGGGCGAAGATGGTGGCCGCGATGCGGTAGCGCAGCGAGCGCGGCAGCAGCCTCATGGCCTTCCGCCCGCGGCGAGCTCGCGCCAGATGGCGCGCACCGCGTCGTACTCCGCGTCGCTCGCCGGCACGAAGGCGTCGAATCCCAGATTGTGCAGCAGCCGCCGGCCTGCCTCGCCGCCGTGCCACGAGAGCATCGCTGCGCGCCATTTCCGGACGATCGCGTGGGGCACGCGCGTGTGCGCGGCGAAGAGCGAGGGCGGGATGGGGCGGCTCCTGGCGATCACGCGCAGGCCGCCGCCGAAGCGCGCGCGGTAGACGCGCAGCGGCGAGCGCGCGGTGACGCAGGCGGCCGCGGTATGCGCCAGCACCTGGCGGATGCAGGCGAAGTGGTTGCGCAGGTGCGCGATCTCGACCGCGCCCGCGAGCCCGCGCTCGGCGAGCAGCGCGCGACCGAGGATGCTGACGGCGGCATCCGGAGGCGGCATCGCCACCCGTCGGCCGCCGAGGTCGGCGATGCTCTCCACGGGCGCGCCCTCGGCGCGCGTCACCACGAGCGCCCTGAGCCGCCCCTTCCAGCGGGCGAGGGGACGGTAGCCCGCCGGCGCGGCGGCGCGCACGTAGTCGAAGGGCTGGACGAAGACGAGATCGAAGCGGCCTTCGGCGAGCGCCTCGCGGAAGCGCTCGAAGCTGCCCCGGGTGCGGAAGGTCAGATGCACGCCCGCCGCCTCGCCGAGGGCGCGCGCCACCGGCGCGTACAGGCGCTCGAGGCGCACCGGAGGCAGGTACGGGAAGACGCCGAGGACGTAGTGCGCCTGCCGCGGCTCCGCGCAGACGGCGGGGGAGACGAGCATCGCCAGGGTGGCCGCGATGAGGACGCCCCCTGCGCCCATGCGTCCCCTCGCCACGGTCTGCATCCGCACCCCTCCCCGCGCATCCGCCGCGCGGAAAGCCTTTCGCCTAGTATAGTCACGCCTGGGCCGCTGCCGTCATCACGATGCCGTCCCCGCTGGCCCGAAGGGGATTCAGGAATCAGGAAAGGGGATTCGGGATGGGCCTGCTGTCGCCGCTCCTGCGTCGCCGCGTGCCGGGGACGGCCACGGTGCTGCGCTGGCGGCGTGCCGGGGAGGGCGGCCCGCGCCTGGAGCCGCTCGCCCGTCCTGCGCTCGCCGACCTCGACGACCTCGTCGGCGTGGAGCGCCAGAAGGCCGAGGCGCTGCGCAACGTGGCGCAGTTCGTGGCCGGACGGCCCGCCAACAACATGCTCCTGTGGGGCGCGCGCGGCACCGGAAAGTCCACGCTGGTGAAGGGGCTGCTCGCACGCTTCCGCGGCGAGGGCCTGCGCATGGTGGCCGTGGACCGGCTCGGCCTCGCGGACCTGCCGGACATCGTCGAGCGCCTGGCCGGCGCCGGCGGGCGTTGGATGGTCTACTGCGACGATCTCGGCTTCGAAGGGGAGGAGACCGGCTACCTGGGGCTCAAGTCCGTGCTCGAGGGCGGGCTCGCGGCGCTGCCGGAGCACGTGCTTGTCTGCGCCACCTCCAACCGCCGCCACCTGCTGCCGGAGCCCGCCGCCGGCACCGCCTGCGAGGTCGAGATCCACCCCGACGAGGCGGTGGACGCGCGCCTCTCGCTCGCCGACCGCTTCGGGCTGTGGCTTTCCTTTCCGCCCTTCGACCAGCGCACCTATCTGCGGGCGGTCTTCCACTGGCTCGCGCGCCTCGGCGCGCCGCTCGAGCCGCGCGCCGAGATCGAGCGCGAGGCCCTGCAGTGGGCGATGGGGCGCGGCTCGCGCTCGGGGCGCACCGCCTGGCAGTACGCGCGCGACCGTGCCGGCCGGACGCTCTGAGCCGCTCCAGGCTGTGCCGGCATTCCCTCGGCGGCAGGGGGGCGGCCGGCGCGCTCCACCGCCCGCGTATGGAGCGGGCCGGGCCTTTCCTGCGCCGTGCCGCCGCGTACAATATCGCGCCGCGCGGGCACGCGCGCATTCCCTGCTGCCGAGACCGGCCTCTGGCCGGAGCACCCCGCACCACCGCGATGGGCGACCGTGGCGAAGGCTCCAGGCTTCCGCGCGACGGCCGGAAGCGGCCGGAGGAGGGCGCGCGCCCGCCGGCGGAGGACGAGGAGGGCGGCCGCGGCCGCGCCTGGCGCGACGTGGAGCGCTACCTCGAGCGCAAGGCGCTGCGCGAGCGCCTGCGCGACGTCTTCGACGAGGACCTCCCGGAGCTCGATCTCCCCGACGACGAGTGAGCGGGTGTGCGGGGTGCGGGAGACGGGAGACGGGAGACGGGAAACTGTACACCGTGACCTGCAAACCGTAACCCGTCTGTGGAAGGCGCTTCCGGCCCCGCCCGCTTCGGGGAGTGCACGGGAGACGGAAAAGAACGGCCGCGCGCGGAGCGCGCACCACCCCTCGCCTCCCGATACCCGCCTCCCGCTCCTAGTGCCGCAGACGCTCCCGCGCGGCGCGGCGGTGGCGGCGCCGCTGCACCTCCACCAGCGTCAGGACCGGTCCCGAAAGCGCGTAGACGAGCGCGGCGGCGAACAGGGCCTTGGGGGGGTCGATGGAGCCGAAGGCGAGCACCAGCACCACGGCGACCACGGCCACGAAGGGCACGCGGCTGCCCAGGTCCAGCTCCTTGAAGCTGTGGTAGCGCAGGTTGGAGACCATGAGGCCGGCGGCGAGCAGCGTCAGCACCAGGGCGGGCACGGCCAGGGCCTCGCCCGGGAGGCCGAGGTCGGAGGCCATCCACACGAGCGTCGCGAGCAGCCCTGCCGCCGCCGGGCTCGGCAGCCCCTGGAAGTGGCGCCGGTCGGCGACGCCGAGCTGGGTGTTGAAGCGTGCGAGCCGCAGCGCCGTGCATGCCGCGTAGACGAAGGCCGCGAGCCAGCCGAGCTTGGCCCACAGCCAGCCGTAGGCGGCGAGGTGCGCCAGCGCCCAGTGGTAGACCACGAGCGCGGGCGCCAGGCCGAAGGCGATCACATCCGAGAGGCTGTCGTACTGGGCGCCGAAGTCGCTCTGCGTGCCCGTCAGGCGCGCGATGCGCCCGTCGAGCCCGTCGAGGACCGCCGCCACCAGCAGCGCCACGGCGGCCGGGTCGTGCCGGCCGCCCATGGCAGCGACAATGGCGTAGAACCCCGCGAAGAGCGCACCGGTGGTGAGCAGGTTCGGCAGCAGATAGATGCCGCGCCTGCGCTGTGCGCGTTCGCCTTCCATGGTCTCAAGTTAGCACAGGGCCGCGCCCGCCGCGAGCGCCTGCGGCGGGAGGGTCGGGAGGCGGAGGTCGGGAGGCGAGGGCCGGGTTACGGGTTGCAGGCTACGATGTACGGTCGCTCGTCACCCGTCTCCTGTCTCCCGTCTCCCGTACACTCCCGCGAAGCGGGCGGGGCTGGAAGCCCCTCCCACAACCGAGAGCGGCGGGAGACGAGGGGCGGGAGGCGAGGGGTGGTGCGCCCTCCGGGCGCAGCCGTCCGATTGCGGTCTACGGTAGACTGTCGACCGTAACCCGTAACCCGTAACCCGTAACCCGTGCCTGCGCGCCGGTGACGCGCGGATCAGTCGTGCACCAGGGTGGCGAGGATGGTGCTGCCCGCCCGCACGCGCGAGCCGGGGCCCACGTCGAGGCGCGCGTTGCGCGGCACCCACACCTCCACGCGCCCCCCGAAGCGCACGTATCCGCAGCGCTGGCCCTGCCCCACGCGCTCGCCGACGCCCGTCACGCACACCGGGCGGCGCCAGCGCGCGGGCTCCTCGAGCACCAGGACGACGTCGTCCCGCTCGTCGGTCTGCAGCCAGATCGCGTAGCGCCGCCCGCAGCCGCCCTCGGCGCACGGCCGCAGCCAGCGCTCGACCACGCGCCCCTCGATGGGCGCGCGCACCACGAAGGGCCCCCACGGGCGCATGCGGATGACGATGCGCCGCGCGGTGCGCTCGAGAAAGGGGTCGTCCGCCTCCTCCTCGATCCGCTCGACGCGGCCGTCCGCCGGCGCCACCACACCGAGCGGGTGGGGCGGCACCTCGCGCTCGGGATCGCGGAAGAGGAAGAGGGCGAGGGCGGCGAGCAGCCACAGCGGCAGCGCCCAGAGCGCGTGCGGGGCGGCGAGCTGCACCCACAGCGCTAGCCCGGCCGCCAGCGCGGCCCACAGCAGCGCCTCGCGGGCGAGCATCGCGGCCCTCCCGACCCGTCTTCCCGGTGCTCAGTTGCGGCTGCGGTCGACGATGCGCCCGGCCTTGATCCAGGGCATCATCTCGCGCAGGCGCTCGCCCACACGCTCGATGGGGTGCTCGGCCGCCAGCCGGCGCATGGCCTTGAGCGTCGGCGCGCCGGCCTGGTTCTCGAGGATGAACTCGCGCGCGAAGCGGCCGGTCTGGATCTCCTCCAGGATGCGCCGCATCTCGGCGCGCACGCGCTCGTCGATCACGCGCGGGCCGCGGGTGAGGTCGCCGTACTCGGCGGTGTTGGAGATCGAGTAGCGCATGTTGGCGATGCCGCCCTCGTACATGAGGTCGACGATGAGCTTGAGCTCGTGCAGGCACTCGAAGTAGGCCATCTCGGGCGCGTAGCCCGCCTCGACCAGCGTCTCGAAGCCCGCCTGGACCAGCGCCGTGCCGCCGCCGCACAGCACCACCTGCTCGCCGAAGAGGTCGGTCTCGGTCTCCTCGCGGAAGGTGGTCTCGATGATGCCGGCGCGTCCCGCGCCGATGGCCGCCGCGTAGGAGAGGGCCGTTTCGCGTGCACGGCCCGTGGCGTCCTGGTGCACGGCGATGAGCGAGGGCACGCCCGCGCCCTGGGTGTAGGTGGAGCGCACCAGGTGGCCCGGCCCCTTGGGCGCGATCATGATCACGTCGAGGTCGGCCCGCGGCTCGATGCAGCCGAAGTGGATGTTGAAGCCGTGGGCGAAGGCGAGCGTGGCGCCCTCGCGCAGCCCGGGCTCGACCTGCTCGGCGTAGACCCGCGGCTGGTGCTCGTCCGGCACCAGCATCATCACCAGGTCGGCGCCCTGCACCGCCTCCGCCACGGGGCGCACCTCGAGCCCCGCCTTCTCGGCCTTGGCCGCCGAGGCCGAGCCCGGGCGCAGGCCCACCGTGACGTCCACGCCCGAGTCCTTGAGGTTGTTGGCGTGGGCGTGGCCCTGGGAGCCGTAGCCGATCACCGCCACCTTGAGCGAGCGGATGATGGAGAGATCCGCGTCCTTCTCGTAGAAGACCTTCATCTTTTCCTCCAGCGAAGGGGCGGGCGGGCCGCCCGCCGGATTCAGAGCCTGAGCGCCTTCTCGCCGCGCGCGATGCCCGAGACGCCCGTGCGCACCACCTCGAGGATGGCGCGGCGGCCGACCGCCTCGATGAAGGCGTCGAGCTTGTCGCCCGTGCCCGTCATCTCCACGGTGTAGGTGCGGTCGGTGACGTCGATGATGCGGCCGCGGAAGATGTCGACCAGGCGCTTGAGCTCGGCGCGCGCCGTCGCGTCCGCCGCGCGCAGCTTCACCAGCATCATCTCGCGCTCGATGTGGCTGCCCTCGGTGAGGTCCACCAGCTTGACGACGTCGATCAGCTTGTTGAGCTGCTTGGTGATCTGCTCGATGATCTCGTCGTTGCCGCTGGTGACCAGCGTCAGGCGCGAGAGCGAGGGGTCCTCGGTCGGCGCCACCGTCAGCGACTCGATGTTGTAGCCGCGCGCCGAGAACAGGCCCGCGACGCGCGCCAGGGCGCCGGCCTCGTTCTCGAGCAGCATGGAGATGATGTGGCGCATCAGACCAGGATCATCTCGTTCTGGCCCGCCCCGGCCGGGATCATGGGATAGACGTTCTCGGTCGGATCGGTCTGGAAGTCGATGAAGACCAGCTCGTCCTTGCGCCCCAGCGCCTCGCGCAGCGCCCCCTCCACGTCGCCCGGCCTGTCGACGCGGATGCCGACGTGCCCGTAGGCCCGGGCCAGGGCGACGAAGTCCGGCAGCGCGTCCATGTAGGACATGGCGTAGCGGCCCTGGTAGAAGAACTCCTGCCACTGGCGCACCATGCCCAGGTAGCGGTTGTTGAGGTTGATGATCTTGATGGGCAGCCCGTACTGCTTGCAGGTGGACAGCTCCTGGATGCACATCTGGATGCTGCCCTCGCCGGTGATGCAGCAGACCAGGGCGTCGGGATGGGCCAGCTGCACCCCCATGGCCGCCGGCAGCCCGAAGCCCATGGTCCCCAGGCCCCCGGAGTTGATCCAGCGCCGAGGCTTGTCGAACTTGTAGAACTGGGCAGCCCACATCTGGTGCTGACCTACGTCCGAGGTCAGGAAGGCCTCGCCTCGGGTGACCTCGTAAAGCTGCTCCAGCACGTACTGGGGCTTGATGACGGGCGCCTCGCGATCGTACTTGAGGCAGTCCATGGCCCGCCATTCCTCGATCTGCCGCCACCAGGCGGCGAGGGCCTCGCGATCGGGGGAGCGGTCGGTCGCGTCCAGCACGCGCAGCATGTCCCTCAGCACCCGGCCCACGTCCCCCACGATGGGGATGTCCACCTTCACGTTCTTGGAGATGGAGGCCGGGTCGATGTCCACATGGATGATCTTGGCGTGGGGACAGAACTTCTCCACGTTGCCGGTGACGCGGTCGTCGAAGCGGGCCCCGATGGCGATGAGCACGTCGCAGTGGTGCATCGCCATGTTGGCCTCGTAGGTCCCGTGCATGCCCAGCATCCCCAGGAAGCGCCGGTCGGTGGCCGGATAGCCTCCCAAGCCCATCAGGGTGCTGGTGATGGGATAGTCCAGGCGTTGGACCAGCTCGGTGAGCACCTCGGCCGCATCGCTGAGGATCACGCCGCCTCCGGTGTAGAACACCGGCCGGCGGGCCCGCAGGATGAGGTCCACGGCCCGGCGGATCTGGCCCGGATGGCCTCGGGTCACCGGGTTGTAGGAGCGGATGCGCACCCGCTCCGGATAGACGTAGGGGGCCTTGGCGGCGGTGACGTCCTTGGGCAAGTCCACCAGCACCGGCCCCGGCCTGCCCGTGGTGGCGATGTAGAAGGCCTTCTTGAGGGTCAGGGCCAGGTCCCGGACGTCCTTGACCAGGAAGTTGTGCTTGACGCAGGGCCGGGTGATGCCCACGTTGTCCACCTCCTGGAAGGCGTCGTTGCCGATGAGAGCGGTGGGCACCTGCCCGGTGAGCACCACCAGGGGGATGGAGTCCATGTAGGCGGTAGCGATGCCGGTGACGGCGTTGGTGGCCCCCGGCCCCGAGGTCACCAGCACCACCCCCGGGCGGCCGGTGGCCCGGGCGTAGCCGTCGGCGGCATGGGTGGCGCCCTGCTCGTGGCGCACCAGGATATGCTTGACCTGCTCCTGCTGGAAGAGGGCATCGTAGATATGGAGCACCGCCCCGCCCGGGTAGCCGAAGACGTACTCCACACCCTCGTCGCGCAGGCAGCGGACGACGATCTCCGCGCCGGTCAGCTCCATGGACATCGAGACCCCGGGGGCGGAAGCCCTGCTTCAAAGACGAAAAAACCCGCCAAAACGGGCATTTTTGACCTCAACGGGCCAATGAGGGAACGGTACCTTCAGTGCATGGCCCAGGTCAAGGCAGGGCCGCGCGAGCACCTCCCAGGCGCCAGGTAAGAAAGGCCCGGGCGGCCTCCAGGGCCTCGCGGGCCAACCGCGGGTCGTAACCCGGCTCTCGAGGCTCGGAGAACCCGGACCCGCCGGGCAGGCGGCGCAGCACCACCGCCCTCCCCAGGGCCATGGCCTCCTCCTCCAACCGCCGCACCTCCGAGGCGGTGGGGAGGGCAGCACCCTCAGCCAGCAGCACCAAGAGGCCATCCGGGAGCCGACCGAGGGTCTCCGCGTCTGCCGGCAGCAGCGAGGGCTCGATGAGCACAGCGGCCTCCACCGGGGCGGAGGCCGCTCCGGCATGCCGGGCCAGCAAGGTCCAGGCCCGGTCGGCCCCATAGCCCCAACCGATCACCGCGAGGCGCCGCCCCGGCCGGCGCAGGTGTTCCAGCGCGGCAGTCACGTCCGCCTCCACCCACACCGGATCCACCTGCCGGTACACCTCCTCCGCCCGCCGTCGGCTCTCGGGTCGGCGGCCATCGAAGAGGTCGATGGCCAGCGTCCGGAAACCGGCCTCAGCCAGCTGCTCCGCGGCCCGGCGCACGCTCTCGGTCAGGCCCCAGCGGTCGTGCAGCAGGAGCACCCCCACCGCAGCTTCCTCGGGGCCGGCAGCATAGGCATCGAAACGGGTGCCGTAGGCGGTGGTCAGCTCCAGGAAGCGCCCTCCCTGCGCCGCAGGCGTCGCGGCCAGCAACAGGGCCAGGGCCGTCCCGGCCAGCACCGCCGCCCGCCGCCGTCCCCTCGCCATGGCCTGCGCACCTCCTCGCCCACCGAATCTCGAAGGTTCCGGCGCGGACCATAGCATGGCACCCAGTGGGCGGCAATCGGGAAGCCAACGCCTCCCCGTCAGCCCTCCAGCCCCCCCAACAAGGCCCTCCAGGGGGGGCGGGACGGGAC
>WFOW01000316.1 GCA_015487895.1 Gammaproteobacteria bacterium
GGTCATGTGCGTCTGCACGCCGCTCAGCCCGCCCCCGCGCGGCCCCGCCCCCATGCCGCCGCCGATGGTCTCGTAGTAGTCCCACGCGCGGCCCGGGCCCGGCCAGCCCATCGCGACGTTGTTCATCGAGCCGTGGCTCGCCGCCGGGATCTCCTCCGGCAGCGCCTGCGCCAGCGCCCCGCAGACGGCATCCACGATCCGCGTGCTGGTCTCGACGTTGCCGGCGGCGACGGCCGCGGGCCGGCGCGCGTTCACGAGCGAGCCCTCGGGGGCGGCGATGCGGATGGGACGGAAGGCGCCCCAGGCCGCGGGCGTGTCCTCCGGCATCAGGCAGCGGAAGACGTAGTGCACCGCCGCCGCCGTCACGGGCAGCGGGCAGTTGACGTTGCCCTCCACCTGCGGCGCGGTGCCCGCGAAGTCCACCTCGACGTCGGTGCCGCGCACGCGCACGGCGACGCGGATGGCGATGTCCTCATGGCCGAGACCGTCGTCGTCGAGCACGTCCGTGAAGGCGTAGTCGCCGTCCGGGATGCGCGCGAGCGTGGCGCGCGCCAGGCGCTCGGCGTAGGCGTCGAGCTCGGCGAGCGCGGCGGCGAAGCGCTCCGGCCCCATGGCCCCGGCCAGCGCCGCCACGCGCGCCGCGCCCAGATGTGCGGCGCTGAGCTGCGCGGCGAAGTCGCCGCGGTTCTCGTCCGGGTTGCGCGTGCGCTCGACGATGGCGCTGAGCACCTCCTCGAGCGGCTTGCCGCCGCGCGCGATCCAGGTCGGCGGAATGACGACGCCCTCCTCCTCGAGCGTGCGCGACAGCGGCATCGAGCCCGGGCTCTCGGCGCCGATGTCGGCGTGATGCGCGCGGTCGGCGACGAAGGCCACCAGGCGCCCGCCAGCGAAGACCGGCACCACCACCGTGACGTCCGGCAGGTGGGTGCCGCCGAGGTAGGGGTCGTTGACCACGAGCGCATCCCCCGGGCCCCAGTCGCGCCCCGCCACCAGGTCGCGCATGGCGTAGGCCATGCTCCCGAGGTGCACCGGGATGTGCGCGGCCTGGGCGCAGAGCCGGCCCTCGGCGTCGAACACCGCGCAGGAGAAGTCGAGCCGGTCCTTGATGTTGGGCGAGAAGGCCGCGCGCGCGAGCGCCGCCCCCATCTCCTCGCACACCGCCGCGACGCGGCCCGCGAACAGGCTGAACTCGATCGGATCCACGGCCGCTGCATGATAGCGGCCCCGGCGCCGGCCCGCGCCCCCGCCACCGGTGTTGAAATGGCGGGGCCTGGTGCCCTATCCTTCCGCCACCCTTTTTCCCGAGCGTCGCGCTCGGTTTTTTAGGCTCCGTCGAAACGGAATCTGACGCAGGAGGGGCAACCGCCATGAACCCGCTCAACAGCATCTGGGGAACCATCCTCTCGGGCTTCGTGCTCGCCATCATCATCGCCGCCGTCCTCTGACGGCTGGCGTCCCGGTTCCCGCACGACGGCAAGAACGCGAACGCATACGGCAAGCTGGGGGAGGAGACCATGAACCTCTGGGAGATCGAAGTCTGGTTCCACGTGCTGGCCGGCATCACCTGGATCGGCCTGCTCTACTACTTCAACTTCGTGCAGGTCCCGGCGCTCGCTGAGGCTGCCGCCGACAAGGACGGCCCGGGGCCGGCCGCGATCAGCAAGTACGTGGCGCCGCGTGCGCTGCTGTGGTTCCGCTGGGCCGCGGTGGTGACCTGGCTGACGGGCGCGGCCGCGCTCGAGACCATGTACCAGGGCGAGGGCTCGGGCTTCGTCGCGGCCTTCACGCTGAGCGACCCGGGCATGCGCGTCATCGGCGTCGGCGCCTGGCTCGGCACCATCATGCTGTTCAACGTGTGGGTGCTGATCTGGCCCAACCAGAAGAAGGTGCTGGGGCTGGTGCAGGCGAGCGACGAGGAGAAGGCCAAGGCCAAGAAGGTCGCCTTCCTCGCCTCGCGCACCAACACCATGCTCTCGATCCCGATGCTCATGTGCATGACTGCGCAGGGCCACGGCCTGCCGTTCTGAGGTCGGAGGCGGGGGGCGGTTTACGGTTGACGGTGGACGGTAAACCGTAACCCGTAGCCCGTCTCCCGTCTCCCGCACACTCCCGCGAGGCGGGCGCGGCCGCCTGCGGCGGGAGAGGCGGGAGGCGAGGATCGGGAGACGAGGGATGGTGCGCGCTCCGCGCGCGGCCTTGCGAATCGGGGCTGGAAGCCCCTCCCACAATCGAGAGTGGCGGGAGGTCGGTTTACGGTCCACGGTTGACGGTGGACAGTGAACCGTAACCCGTAACCTGTAACCCGTAGCCCGTCTCCCGTCTCTTGTCTCGCGCTCCGGGCCCCGCTAGACTTCCGCACTTCCCGGCGGCCTGCCGCCGCGCCCGCCTTTCCCGGCGGGTGCGCCTGACGGGCTGCCGTTCGCTTTTCTGGAGGCAGCCGGCCCATGGCGGACCGGAACGACGGCGCCCTGATGGCGACCTACGCCCGCCTTCCCGTGGCCTTCGAGCGCGGCGAGGGCGTGTGGCTCTACGACGGCGAGGGCCGCCGCTACCTCGACGGCGTGAGCGGCATCGGCGTCTGCGGCCTCGGCCACGCCCATCCGGCCGTGGGGGAGGCCCTGTGCCGCCAGGCGCGCACCCTGGTGCACACCTCCAACCTCTACCGCATCCCGCTGCAGGAGACGCTCGCCGGGCGGCTGTGCGCGCTCGCGGGGATGGAGGCCGCCTTCTTCTGCAACTCCGGCGCCGAGGCCAACGAGGCGGCGATCAAGCTCGCGCGCCTGCACGGCCGCCGCCGCGGGGTGGCGGTGCCCACCGTGGTGGTCATGGAGGGCAGCTTCCACGGCCGCACGCTGGCGACGCTCTCGGCCACCGGCAGCCGCCGCGTGCAGGCCGGCTTCGAGCCGCTGGTGCAGGGCTTCGTGCGCGTGCCCTACGGCGACCTCGAGGCGGTGCGCACGGTCGCGCGCAACAGCGCCGACGTGGTGGCCGTGCTGGTCGAGCCGGTGCAGGGCGAGGGCGGCGTCGTCGTCCCGCCCGAGGGCTATCTCGCGGGCCTGCGCGAGATCTGCGACGCGGAGGGCTGGCTGCTCATGCTCGACGAGGTGCAGACCGGGGTGGGGCGCTGCGGCGCCTTCCTCGCCGGCCAGGCCATGGGCGTGCGCGCCGACGTGGTCACGCTCGCCAAGGGCCTGGGCAACGGCATGCCGATCGGGGCCTGCCTCGCGCGCGGCGAGGCGGCGGGGCTGTTCACGCCCGGCAGCCACGGCTCGACCTTCGGCGGCAACCCGCTCGCCTGCGCGGCGGCGCTGGCCGTGCTCGACACCCTCGAGCGCGAGGGCCTGCCCGCGCGCGCCGCGCGCACCGGCGAGTGGATGCGCGGACGGTTGCGCGAGGCGCTCGCCGGCGTCGCCGGCGTGCGCGAGGTGCGCGGCCTCGGCCTCATGATCGGCATCGAGCTCGACCGGCCGTGCGCGGCGCTCGCCGGCGAGGCCCTCGAGCGCGGCCTGCTCGTCAACGTCACCGCCGAGCGCGTGGTGCGGCTCCTGCCGCCGCTGGTGATCGGCGAGGGCGAGGCGGCGACGCTCGCCGACGGCGTCGCCACGCTCGTGCGCGAGTTCCTCGCCGCCGCGGCCTGAGAGGGGCGAACCCGCGATGGCGGTGCGCCACTTCCTGCGCCTCCTGGACCTCGAGCCCGCCGAGCTCGAGGCGCTCGTCGCCCGCGCCATCGAGCTCAAGCGCCTGCAGCGCGAGGGCGCGGAGCACCGCCCGCTCGCAGGGCGGGTGCTGGCCATGCTCTTCGAGAAGTCCTCGACGCGCACGCGCGTCTCCTTCGAGGCCGGCATGGCGCAGCTCGGCGGCCACGCCATCTTCCTCTCGCCGCGCGACACCCAGCTCGGGCGCGGCGAGCCCGTGGCCGACACCGCGCGCGTGCTCGGGCGCATGGCCGACGCCATCATGGCGCGCACCTACGCGCACGCGACGCTCGAGACGCTCGCCGCGCACGCGGGCGTTCCCGTCATCAACGGCCTCTCGGACCGCTTCCACCCCTGCCAGCTCCTCGCCGACGTGCAGACCTACGTCGAGCACCGCGGCAGCATCGCCGGGCGGCGCGTGGCCTGGATCGGCGACGGCAACAACATGTGCAACAGCTACATCGAGGCGGCGCGCCAGTTCGGCTTCGAGCTGCGCATCGCCTGCCCCGAGGGCTACGAGCCCGAGCGCGCGCTGCTCGAGGAGAACGCGGACCGCGTGCGGCTCCTGCGCGACCCGCGGGAGGCGGCCGAGGGCGCCGACCTGGTCGTGACCGACGTATGGGCGAGCATGGGCCAGGAGGAGGAGCAGGCGCAGCGGCGGCGCGACTTCGCCGCCTACCAGGTCACCCCCGAGATCATGGCCCGGGCCCGCCCGGACGCGCTCTTCATGCACTGCCTGCCGGCGCACCGCGGCGAGGAGGTGGCCGCCGAGGTGATCGACGGCCCGCAGAGCGTGGTATGGGACGAGGCCGAGAACCGCCTCCACGCGCAGAAGGCGCTGCTCGAGCGCCTCATGGCCGGGTGAGGGGGCGGCGCCGTGCCCTTCGGCTGCTCCTGGCGACGGGTCTCGCCGCCCTGCCCCTTCCCGCCCGGCCTGCGCCGCCGCTGCGCATCGCCGTCGCGGCCAGCTTCCTGCCGGCGGCACGCCCGCTCGCACGGCGCTGGGCCCGCGCGGCGGGGGCTCCCCTTCCCCGCCTGAGCGCGGCCTCGACGGGCGCGCTCTACGCCCAGATCCGCCACGGCGCGCCCTTCGATGTGCTGCTGGCGGCCGACGCCGAGCGGCCGGCGCGTCTCGAGCGCGAGGGGCTCGCCGTGCCCGGCACCCGCTTCACCTACGCCCTCGGACGGCTCGCCCTGTGGGCGCCGCGCATCGCGGGCGACCCGCTGGCGGCCCTGGAGGAGGGCCGCATCAAGCGCCTCGCCATCGCCAACCCCCGGAC
>WFOW01000317.1 GCA_015487895.1 Gammaproteobacteria bacterium
GCCCCTACGACGCCTTCGGCACCGGGCACTCGAGCACCTCGATCAGCGCCGCCGCCGGCATGGCCGTGGCCGCCGCGCGCGGCGAGGCCCGGCGGCGCGTGGTGGCGGTGATCGGCGACGGCGCCATGACGGCGGGCATGGCCTTCGAGGCCCTGAACCACGCGGGCGACCTGGAGGCCGACCTCCTCGTGGTCCTCAACGACAACGAGATGTCCATCTCGCCCAACGTCGGCGCGCTGTCGAACTACTTCGCGCGCGTGCTCTCGAGCCGCCTCTACACCACGGTGCGCGAGGGCGGCAAGCGCGTGCTCGAGCACCTGCCGCCCGTGCGCGAGCTCGCACGCCGCGCCGAGGAGCACATGAAGGGCATGGTGGTGCCGGGCACGCTCTTCGAGGAGCTCGGCTTCCAGTACTTCGGCCCCTTCGACGGCCACGACCTGCCCGCGCTGGTGCGGGCGCTGCGCAACGTGCGCGACCTCCCGGGCCCGCGGCTGCTGCACGTCATCACCCGCAAGGGCAAGGGCTACGCCCCCGCCGAGGCCGACCCCTGCACCTACCACGGCGTCGGCCCCTTCGACCCGGCGAGCGGCCGGCCGCGCGCGCCCGCATCCCCCGCACCCACCTACACGCAGGTCTTCTCGGGCTGGATCTGCGACATGGCCGAGCGCGACCCGCGCCTGGTGGCCATCACCCCGGCCATGCGCGAGGGCAGCGGGCTGGTGGCCTTCTCCGAGCGCTTCCCCGGGCGCTTCCACGACGTCGGCATCGCCGAGCAGCACGCCGTCACCTTCGCGGCCGGCCTCGCCTGCGAGGGGCTGCGCCCGGTGGTGGCCATCTATTCCACCTTCCTGCAGCGCGCCTACGACCAGCTCGTGCACGACGTGGCGCTCCAGAACCTGCCGGTGCTGCTCGCCATCGACCGCGCGGGCCTCGTCGGCCCGGACGGGCCCACCCACGCGGGCGCCTTCGACCTCAGCTACCTGCGCTGCGTGCCCAACCTGACGGTGATGGCGCCGGCGGACGAGGCCGAGTGCCGGCGCATGCTGACCACGGGCTTCCTGCTCGACGGGCCCGCGGCGGTGCGCTATCCGCGCGGCACGGGCCCCGGCGTGCCGGTGCCGGACGGCCTCGAGCCCCTGCCCGTCGGCCGCGGGGAGCTGCGGCGCGAGGGCCGCGAGGTGGCCATCCTCGCCTTCGGCGCGCCGCTCGCCGCCGCCCTCGAGGCGGGCGAGGCCCTGGACGCGACCGTCGCCAACATGCGCTTCGTCAAGCCGCTGGACGAGGAGCTGGTCCTGGCGCTCGCCCGCGGGCACGGGCTGCTGGTGACGGTGGAGGAGAACGCCGTCGCCGGCGGCGCCGGCAGCGCGGTGGCCGAGTGCCTCGCCCGCCACGGCCTGGCCGTGCCGATCCTGCAGCTCGGCCTGCCCGACCGCTTCGTCGCCCACGGCACGCGCGCCGAGCAGCTCGCCGAGTGCGGCCTCGACGCCGAGGGCATCCGCGCCGCCGTCGAGGCCCGTCTCGGCCGCTCCGCGGAGGCGCGGCCGATTGCGCGGCGCTCGGCGGGCCGCTAATATCTTAGCGTTTCACTCGGGTTTTTCCGATGGCGCCGCGCTACACGATGAGGGTGGTCACGGACTTCGCGGCCGCGCACGCCCTGCGCGGCTACGAGGGCCCGTGCGCGCGGCTGCACGGCCACAACTGGAAGGTCGAGGTGGAGGTGGAGGCGAGCGCCCTCGACGAGGTGGGCATGGGCCTGGACTTCAAGGCCATCAAGGACGCCACGCGCGCCGTCACCGGCCGCCTCGACCACCGCAACCTCAACGAGCTGGCGCCCTTCGACGAGCTCAACCCCACGGCCGAGAACATCGCCGCGCACCTCTACCGCGAGCTCGCGCGGCGGCTCGACGACGAGCGCGTGCGCGTGCGCGCCGTCACCGTGTGGGAGACCGAGCGCGCCAGCGTGCGCTACAGCGAGGACTGAGCCCCATGACCGCGACCAGGACCGCCCCCGGCACCGTCACCCCCATCGCCGACGTGCAGGCCAGCGCCGACACGCGGCGCATCCCGATCAACAAGGTCGGCATCAAGGACATCCGTCACCCGGTGCGCGTCAAGGACCGCTCGGCCGGCGAGCAGCACACCATCGCCACCTTCAACATGTACGTGAACCTGCCCCACAACTTCAAGGGCACGCACATGTCGCGCTTCGTCGAGATCCTCAACCGCCACGAGCGCGAGATCAGCGTCGAGTCCTTCAAGGAGATGCTGGCCGAGATGACGGAGATCCTCGAGGCCGAGGCCGGCCACATCGAGATGAGCTTTCCCTACTTCGTCAACAAGCGCGCGCCGGTCTCGGGCGTCGAGAGCCTGATGGACTACGAGGTGACCCTCATCGGCGAGATGCGCCGCGGCGAGCCGGTCATGAACATCAAGGTGGTGGTCCCGGTCACCAGCCTGTGCCCGTGCTCGAAGGAGATCTCCGACCGCGGCGCCCACAACCAGCGCTCGCACGTCACCGTGGACGTGCGCACGCGCGGCTTCATCTGGATCGAGGAGCTGATCGAGCTGGTCGAGGAGGAGGCCTCCTGCCAGCTCTACGGCCTGCTCAAGCGCCCCGACGAGAAGTACGTCACCGAGCGCGCCTACGACAATCCGAAGTTCGTCGAGGACATGGTGCGCGACATCGCCGTGCGCCTCAACGCCGACGACCGCGTCGCCGCCTACGTGGTGGAGTCCGAGAACTTCGAGTCCATCCACAACCACTCGGCCTACGCCATGGTGATGCGCGACAAGGAGAAGGACCCGCCGCTGCCGGGCGCCGGGGAAGAGGGCGGGCGCACCTGAGGCCGTGCGCGGCGAGGCGCTCTTCGTCGCCGATCTCCACCTCGACCCGGCGCGCCCGGAGGCGCTGGCCTGCGCCGAGGACTTCCTGCGCGGGGAGGCGCGCGCGGCCTCCGCCCTCTACATCCTCGGCGACCTGTTCGAGGCCTGGATCGGCGACGACGACCCGGCGCCGGAGTTCGAGGGCCTCTTCGCCGCCCTGCGCGGGCTCGCCGGAGCCGGCGTCGCGGTGCGGGTGCTGCACGGCAACCGCGACTTCCTGCTCGGCGAGGGCTTCGAGCGGCGCAGCGGCGCGCGGCTGCTGCCGGACCCCTGGGCGGGCGAGATCGCCGGCCAGCGGGTGCTGCTCACCCACGGCGACGCGCTGTGCACCGCCGACCGCGAGTACCAGGCCTTCCGCGCGCAGGTGCGCGATCCCGCCTACCGGCGCGGCTTCCTCGCCCGCCCGCTCGACGAGCGCCGCCGCATCGCGGCGGAGATGCGCGCCGAGAGCCGCCGCCGCACGGCGGGCAAGCCCGAGGCCATCCTGGACGTGGACCCGGGGGAGGTGCGCGCCTGGATGCGCCGCCACGGCGTGCGCCTGTTGATCCACGGCCACACGCACCGGCCCGCCGTGCACCGCTTCGAGCTCGACGGCGCGCCCGCCGTGCGCGCGGTGCTCGGCGACTGGTACGAGCAGGGGAGCGTGCTGCGCCTCGGCGCCGACGGCGAGCCGCGGCTGGAGCGGCTCGCCTTCGGGGCCCGCGTGGCCGCCCGTCAGGCGCCCCCGGCGCCCGCCACGTCCGAGACCGTGAAGCGGCGGTAGCCCGCGGGCAGGACGAACAGGGCCGGGTCCGCCTCCCAGCCGCGCGCGTAGTCGACCAGCGCGCGCCGGTAGCCGTCGGCGCTCCATTCCTGGATCGGCAGGCCGTGCTCGAGATAGCGGCCGGGGGCGAAGACGCTCTCGGCGAGGTCGCAGAGCATGGTGCGCTGCACGTCCACGGGCGTGTTGCCGAGGTTGGCGCCGTGCTCGCCGGCCATCACGCGCTGGAGCTCGCGCATGGCGGCGACCGCCTCCGGCAGCAGGCCCGGCACGGCCACCACCTCGCGGCAGGTCTCGCCGTTGACCGTGAAGCGCAGGTGCACGGGCGCGCGCCCCTCGATGCGCGGCGCCCCGGGCTGCGGCTCCGAGCGCATCCCGAGGCGCAGCGGCACCGGGGGCCTGGCCTCCACGGGCCGCGCGCGCACGACGAGGATGGAGCGGTCCCCGTGGGCGACGCTGTAGACGGTGCGCGCGCGGCGGTCGAGCAGCACGAAGTCGCCGCGCGCGTCGCCGTCGTCCATGCGCAGCCAGCGGTCGGTGACGATGACGCGGGTGGTGTAGGGGTCCGTGCCCCCCTCCTGCTCGCGGAACCAGAGCACGATGGCGGGCACCCTGCCCCCCTCCCCTGCCGGCACCGCCTCGGCCTTCGCCCCCACCGTGTCCGGGCGCGCGAGCCAGCCGAGCACCGCGGCCGCCGCCGCGAGCCCGGCGAGCGCGCCCGCCAGCACGACCTTCCGCATCGCCCCCTCCTCCCGCGCGGCCGGCGCCGCGCGCGCCGTCCTCCGGTGGATCCTCAGGATACCCGATCGCTGCCGCGGCGCCGAGACGCGGCGAGCCCCTCGAGGACGGCGAGCTCGGCCGGCGAGAACCCCGCCGCGCGCCGCGCCTCCACCGCGAGCGGGCCCTTGACCATGCCGCCGAGGCGCTCGCGGGCGATGGCCGCGAAGGCGGCCTCCGGGTCGAGGCCGCGCGCGGCGCACAGGTGGCGGAACCAGCGCGCGCCCGCCGCCACGTGCCCCACCTCCTCGCGGCGGATGCGCTCGAGCGCCTCCGCCGTCTCGGCGTCGCCCGCCGCGCGCAGGCGCGCGATCAGCGCGGGCGTCACGTCGAGGCTGCGCGCCTCGAGGCCGCGGTGGACCACCGCCATGCGCTCGAGCGGGTCGCCCGCGGTGGCCACGGCCGCCTGCCACAGGCCGTCGTGGGCGTCGAGGTCGCCGTAGCCGGCGCCGTGGGCGCGCAGCCGCCCGCGCAGCAGCGCGAAGTGCTCCGCCTCCTCGCGCGCGACCCGCAGCCAGTCGGCGTAGAAGGCGCGCGGCAGCCCGCGGAAGCGGTAGACCGCATCCAGCGCCAGGTTCACGGCGTTGAGCTCGATGTGCGCCAGCGCGTGGATCAGCGCCACGCGCCCCTCCCGCGTGCCCACGCCCCGGCGCGGCACCGCCCGCGGCGGCACCAGCCGCGGCCGCTCGGGCCGCCCGGGCGCGGGCACGGTCCGCGGGGGCTCGGAAGCCCCGGGCGCGCACGCGCCCCGGGCGAAGGCGGCCTCGAGGGCGCGCACGCCCGCCGCCTTGCGGTCCGGGTCCGGCTCCATCAGCAGCGCGAAGGCCGCCGCGTGCAGGTCGCCGCTATCCGCCATATGCCATATACCATACCTAGGCGGGACGCACCGGCCCGGCCACCGCCACCACCAGGTCCATGACGTTGGTGCCGGTCGCGCGCGCCGGCAGCGCCGCCCCCGCGGCCTCCAGGAAGGCGCCGGCGTCGGCGCGCGCGAGGGCCGTCCCCGGGTCGAGGCCCGCCGCGCGCCCGCGCGCCACGGTCGCGCCGTCCACCACCGCGCCCGCGGCATCGCCGGTGCCGTCGCGGCCGTCCGTGCCGCCGGCGGCGAGCGCCACATCCGGGCGGCCCTGCAGCTCGAGGGCGGCGGCCAGGGCGAGGTGGCGGCAGCGCCCGCCCCGGCCCGGCCGCGGCGGCAGGCGCACCGGCGCCTCCCCGCCCCAGACGTGGACACCCGCGGGGAGCGCCCCGGCGAGCAGGCGGCCGATGCGCCGGCCCGCCTCCGCGGCCTCGCCCGCCAGCAGGCCGTGATCGTGGCCCGCGAGCCCCGCGGCCCGGGCCGCCGCCAGAGCGCCCGCGCGCGCCGTGGCGTTGGAGGCGACGATGCGGTGGCGCACGCGCGCGAAGGCCGGATCGTCCGGCGCCGGGAGCGGCGGGGCGCGCCGCGCGAGCGCCCGCACCCAGTCCGGCAGGTCCGCGGGCATGGCGAGCGGCGCGGGCGGGGCGAGCGGGCCCGAGCCGATCACGGCGGGGTCCTCGCCCGGCACGTCCGAGACCGCCAGCACCAGCGCCTCGCCGCGCAGCCGCAGCGCGAGCCGCCCGCCCTTCAGCGCCGAGACCGCCCGCCGCACGGCGTTCATGGCGCCGATGTCGAGCCCCGCGGCCAGCAGCCAGCGGTTGAGCCGCGCGTAGTCCTCCGGTCCCACGCCGGCCGGGGCGAACTCCAGGAGCGCCGAGGCCCCGCCCGAGAGCAGGAAGAGCAGCGTGCCCTCCGGCGGCACGGCGGCGACGGCGGCCGCCACGGCCTCGCCCGCGGCGAGGCTGCGCGGGCCCGGCACCGGATGCTCGGCCTCCAGGACGCGCGCGCCGGGCGGCGCCCCGGCGCAGTAGCCCGGCGCCGTCACCACGAGCGCGCCGGGCCAGCGCTCACCGAGCGCCTCGCGGGCGCCGGCGGCCATGGCGCAGGCGGCCTTGCCCGCCGCGACCACGGCCAGCGGGCGCCCCGGGTCCGGCGGCCCGGCCGCGAGCGCGCGCCGCACCGCCGCGCGGGCGTCGGCCGCCGCCACGCCCGCCTCCCACAGCCGCCGCGCCAGCGCGGCGGGCCCCGCGGCGGCGCTCATGCGCGGCGCGCCGCCTCGAGCCCGCGCTCGAGGTCGGCCAGGATGTCCTCCACGTCCTCGAGGCCGACCGCCACGCGCAGCAGCCCCTCGCCGATGCCGGCCTCGGCGCGCGCCTCCGGGCTGAGGCGCCCGTGGGTGGTCGAGGCCGGGTGCGTGAGGGTGGTGCGCACGTCGCCGAGGTTGGCCGTGACCGAGACCATCTCGGTGGCGTCCACGAAGCGCCAGGCCGCCTCGCGCCCGCCCTCGAGCTCGAAGGAGACGATGCCGCCGAAGCCCGACTGCTGGCGCGCGGCGAGCGCATGCTGCGGGTGCGAGGCGAGCCCCGGGTAGAGCACGCGCCGCACGCCGGGCCGGCCCTCGAGCCAGCGCGCCACGGCCATGGCGTTCTCGCAGTGCGCGCGCATGCGCACCGGCAGCGTCTCCAGGCCCTTGAGGAAGACCCAGGCGTTGAAGGGGCTCATGGAGGGGCCCGCCGTGCGCAGGAAGCCGAAGACCTCCTTGCCCACGCGCTCGGCGTCGCCCACCACGGCGCCGCCCACGCAGCGCCCCTGCCCGTCGAGGTACTTGGTCGCCGAGTGCACGACGAGGTCCGCGCCGAGCGCGAGCGGGCGCTGCAGCACCGGCGTGGCGAAGACGTTGTCGACGACGAGCAGCGCGCCGTGGGCGTGGGCGAGCTCGGCGAGCCGGGCGATGTCGGCCACCTCCGTGAGCGGGTTGGAGGGCGTCTCGAGGAAGAGCATGCGCGTGCGCGGCGTGACCGCCGCCTCCCAGGCGGCGTAGTCCGTGAGCGGCACGAAGGTGGTCTCGACGCCGAAGCGCGCGAGCCAGGTCTCGAGCAGCACCACCGTGCTGCCGAAGACGGCCTTGGAGCAGACCACGTGGTCGCCCGCGCGCAGCAGCGCCATGCAGGTGGCGAGGATGGCCGCCATGCCGGAGGCGGTGGCGACGCAGGCCTCGCCGCCCTCGAGCGCCGCGAGGCGCTCCTCGAAGGCCCGCACCGTGGGGTTGGTGAAGCGCGAGTAGATGTTGCCGGGCCGCTCGCCCGCGAAGCGCGCGGCGGCCTCCTCGGCGGAGCCGAAGACGAAGCTCGAGGTGAGGAAGATCGGCTCGGAATGCTCGCCCTCGGGCGTGCGCCGCTGCCCCGCGCGCACCGCCCGCGTCGCCAGCCGCCACCGCCTGTCGCTGCGTTCCGCCATGCAGAGAAGTATCCCGGCGCCCGCACGGCGCCACAAGCGCCGGCCCACGGCGGCGGGACGCGGTCCCGTCACCCGTCGCCCGTCACCCGTCGCCCGCGCCCGTCAGGGTGCGTTGTGCAGCTCGATCACCGCCGGGCCCGCCTCGGCGGCGCGCCGGCGCTCCTTGGCGGCGTCGTTGCGGCGCGCCTCGAGCTCGGTGAGGTAGTCGGCGTCGACGTCGCCCGTGACGTAGCGGCCGTCGAAGACCGAGGCCTCGAAGTCCTCGATGCGCGGGTTGCCGCGCCGCACGGCGTCCATGAGGTCCGGCAGCGACTGGTAGATCAGCCGGTCGGCGCCGATGGCCTCGGCCACCTCCTCCTCGGTGCGGCCGTGGGCGATGAGCTCGCCCGCGGCCGGCATGTCGATGCCGTAGACGTTGGGGAAGCGCACCGGCGGCGCCGCGGAGGCGAAATAGACCTTGCGCGCGCCGGCCTCGCGCGCGAGCTGGATGATCTGCTGCGAGGTGGTGCCGCGCACGATGGAGTCGTCGACCAGCAGCACGTTCTTGCCGCGGAACTCGAGCGAGATGGCGTTGAGCTTCTGGCGCACCGAGCGCCTGCGCTCCTTCTGCCCGGGCATGATGAAGGTGCGCCCGATGTAGCGGTTCTTGATGAAGCCCTCGCGGTACTTGAGCCCCAGCGTGTTGGCGAGCTGCAGGGCGGCGGTGCGGCTGGTGTCGGGCACGGGGATGACGACGTCGATGTCGTGGTCGGGCCACTCGCGGCGGATGCGCTCGGCGAGGCGCTCGCCCATGCGCAGGCGCGCCTTGTAGACCGAGACGCCGTCGATGATCGAGTCGGGCCGCGCCAGGTAGACGAACTCGAACAGGCAGGGGCGCAGCTCCCAGGACTGCGCGCACTGGCGCCGGTGCAGCGTGCCGTCGGCCTCGATGTAGACCGCCTCGCCCGGGCCGACGTCGGCGACGAGCTCGAAGCCGAGCACGTCGAGCGCGACGCTCTCCGAGGCCACCGCCCACTCCTCGCCCTCGGGCGTGGCGCGCCGGCCGTAGACCAGCGGGCGGATGCCCCAGGGATCGCGGAAGGCCACCAGCCCCGCGCCGGTGATCATGGCCACGGCGGCGTAGGCGCCGCGGCAGCGCCGGTGCACGCCCGCCACGGCCGCGAACACCGCGTCCGGCGTGAGCCGCAGCCCGGCGCTGCGCTGCAGCTCCTGGGCGAAGACGTTGAGCAGGATCTCGGAGTCGGAGTCGGTGTTGATGTGGCGGCGGTCGGCGAGGAAGAGCTCGCGCTGGAGCGCCTCGGCGTTGGTCAGGTTCCCGTTGTGCGCGAGCGAGATGCCGAAGGGCGAGTTGACGTAGAAGGGCTGGGCCTCGGCCGAGCTCGCGTTGCCCGCGGTGGGGTAGCGCACGTGCCCGATGCCCATGCTGCCGCGCAGGCGCAGCATGTGGCGCGTGTGGAAGACGTCGCGCACCAGGCCGTTGTCCTTGCGCAGGTACAGCCGCCGGCCCTCGCAGGTCATGATGCCGGCGGCGTCCTGGCCGCGGTGCTGGAGCACCGTGAGGCCGTCGTAGATGGCCTGGTTGACCGGCCCGCGCGCGACTATGCCGATGATGCCGCACATGGAGCTCGTCCCCTCCCCCCTGCGCTCACAGGCGGATGCTCGATGCCACCTCCGGCGGCAGCAGCTCGCGCAGCCACAGCGCCAGGCGCACGAAGTGCGGCAGCAGCGCCGACTCGCGCCACCAGGGATCGTCCGGCAGCGGCGTCAGCCCGGCCAGCAGCACCAGCACCGCAACCACCGCGACGCCGCGGGCGACGCCGAAGAGCACCCCCATGACGCGGTCGGTGCCCGTCAGGCCGGTGCGGTCGACCAGGCGCCCCGCGCCCCAGTTGACCAGCCCGCCCGCGAGCAGCGTGCCGAGGAAGAGGACGCCGAAGGCCACCGCGAGCCGCACCGAGGGCGTGGCGATGTGGGCCGCGAGCGCGCCCGCCAGCCGCTCCGAGAAGGCCAGCGCCACCCAGAAGGCGGCGATCCAGGCCGCGAGCGACAGCGCCTCGCGCACGAAGCCCCGCCAGAGGCTGATCAGCGCCGACACGGCCACGATGCCGACGATGGCGTAGTCGGCCCAGTTCATCGGCCGTGCCGTCCATCCCGCCGCTTCCGCCCCGCGCCCGCCATGCCGGACCTCGCATTTTACCCCACGCGGGGCCGGGGGACGGGATGCGGCGCGCGCCGCCCGCGCCTCAGCACGGCATCAGGCCGCGGAAGGGGTGCACCTCGACCCAGGTACCCGGGGCGATATCGCCCGCCTCGCGCGGCAGCACCACGAGGCAGCCGGCGCGCGCGACCGAGCTCAGCACGTGCGAGCCCTGCGGGCCCGTGGGCGCCACCTCCAGGGTGCCGTCGGCGGCCACGTGCAGCACGCCGCGCTGGTAGTCGGTGCGGCCGGGCCGCTTGCGGAAGGGCGCGCGCGCGCGGGCGCGCGCCACGGGCGGGTCCACGTCGCGCTCGCCCGCCAGGCGCCGCAGCGCCGGCTGCACCAGCACCAGGAAGGTCACCAGCACCGAGACCGGGTTGCCCGGCAGGCCGAAGAAGAGCGCCCCGCCCACGCGCCCGAAGGCGAGCGGCTTGCCGGGCTTGATGGCGACCTTCCAGAAGCCCACCTCGCCGAGCGCGCGCAGCACCTCCGTGACGTGGTCGGCCTCGCCCACCGAGACGCCGCCCGAGGTGAGGACGGCGTCGGCCTCGCGCGCCGCGCGCGCGAGCGTCTCCTCGACGGCGCCGCGCTCGTCCGGCACGCACCCCAGGTCGCGGGCCTCGAGCCCGAGGCCCGCGAGCAGGGCGAGGAGCATGGGGCGGTTGCTGTCGTAGATGTCGCCCGGGCCGAGGGGCTCGCCCGGCTGGCGCAGCTCGTCGCCGGTGGAGAAGACCGCCACCCGCGGGCGGCGCCGCACCGCGACGCGCGCGAGCCCCAGCGAGGCGAGCAGGCCGATCTGCGCCGGGCCGAGGCGCGTGCCGGCCGCGAGCGCCTCGGCGCCCCTGGCGAGGTCCTCGCCCGCGCGGCGGACGTTCTCGCCGGGCCGCACCGGGCCCGGCACCACGACTTCGTCGCCCTCGGCCCGCACGCGCTCCTGCATGACCACGGCGTCGGCGCCCTCGGGCAGGACGGCGCCCGTCATGATGCGCACGGCCTCGCCCGCCCCCACGCGCCCCGTGAAGGGGTGGCCCGCGAAGGCCGCGCCCACCACGCGCAGGCGCGCCTCGCCCTCCGCCGGCACGTCGCCGGCGCGCAGGGCGTAGCCGTCCATGGCGGAGTTGTCGGCCGGCGGCACGTCGAAGGGGACGGCCACCGCCTCGGCCAGCACGCGCCCCAGCGCCTCGCCGAGGGCCGCCTCCTCGGCGCCCTCCACGGGCCGCACCGCCTCGAGGATCCGGCGGCGGGCCTCGGCCACGTCGAGCAGCCCCGCGGTGCCGGGCTCGGTGCAGGGGTCGGCTGCGGTGTCGGGGCGGATGGTGCTCATGCGGGTGCGCCCTCCCCGCCGCGGGCGCCGTCGAGCGCGCAGGCGGCGCGCACGAGGCGCACGACGGCGTCGATATCGTTCAGGTCCAGCACCGGAACGGGGGGTGCCGGCTCCACCGGCCCGTCGGCGGCCACCGCGATGATGTCGGGATCGCCGGCCGCCAGCAAGGGGTGGCCGAGCGCCGGGCGGTGCACCTCGATCTTGGGGAAGGGCGCGCCCTTGAAGCCCTCGGCCAGCACGAGGTCCGCGGCGCCGAGGTCCAGGGTGTCGAGGAGCCGCTCGAGGGCGGGATCCCCGGCGTGGCCGGGCTCGGCCACCAGGAAGCGGCGCCGGGGCGTGGCCAGCAGCACCTGGCGCGCCCCGGCGGCGCGCAGGCGGTGGCTGTCCTTGCCCGGGCGGTCGAGCTCGACGTCGTGGTGCGTGTGCTTGACCGCCGCCACGCGCAGGCCCTCGGCCGCGAGCCGCGCGATCAGGCGCTCGGCCAGGGTCGTCTTGCCGGCGCCGCTGAAGCCCGTGATCACCAGCACCGGGGGGCGGCCGCGCCGCGCGCGCGAGAGCGTGTGCGGGGTGTTGACGTTCAGGGCGGCCCCCTGGCCCTCGAGGCGGACGCGCGCCGGGGCGAGCCCCTCGACCCAGGCACCGGCGCGGCGGCCGCCGGCCCCGAGCCAGCGCTCGAGCTCGTCCGCGAGCTCCGCGCGCAGCGCGCAGTGCAGGGGATGGAGGCGGCCTTCCGCCTCCAGCGCCACCGCGCGCACGTCGCCGCGCCGCGCGCGCGCCCACAGCGCCTCGACGGCGGCCGGCGCGAGCGCCGGCGTGTCGCAGGGCAGCACCACGAGCCAGGGGTGCGGCGACCAGCGCAGCCCCTGCAGCACGCCGGCGAGAGGCCCCTTTCCGGCCCAGGGGCCGTCCTCGAGCACCGGCAGCCCGAGGGCGGCGTAGCGGCCGGCGTTGCGGTTGGCCGAGACCGCGACCGGGGCGGCCACGCGGCGCAGCAGGCGCGCCGCGCGCAGCGCCATGGGCTCGCCGTCCACCGGCACCAGCCCCTTGTCGGCGCCGCCGAGGCGCCGCCCGCGCCCGCCCGCGAGGACCAGCCCCGCCGCCCGCGGCCCGCCTTCCGCCCTCGTTCCGGCCATCCGGGGATTGTACGCGCGGCGGGCCGCGCGGGCGGCGGGTGTATCCTTGCCGCATGGTCCCGCGAGACGCCGTGACCCTCTCCGCGGCGGCGCTGGTGCTGGCGGCGCTGCTCGCGCCCGGGGCGGGCATGCGCGCGGACGGGGCGCCCGCGCCGGTGGCGGTGCTCGAGATCGAGGGGCCGATCGGGCCCGCGACGGCCGACTACGTGGGCCGCGGCCTCGAGCGGGCGGCGGCGCGCGGGGCGCAGCTCGTGGTGCTGCGCATGGACACGCCGGGCGGGCTCGACGCGGCCATGCGCCGCATCGTGCGCGACGTCCTGGCCTCGCCCGTGCCGGTGGCGGCCTGGGTGGCGCCCGCGGGCGCGCGCGCCGCCTCGGCCGGCACCTACATCCTGTACGCGAGCCACGTGGCCGCCATGGCGCCCGGCACCAACGTGGGCGCCGCCACGCCCGTGCGCATGGGCGGTCCGGCCGCGCCGCCGGGGCCGCCCGCGGGCGCCCCCGGCGACGGGAAGCGCGACGGCCCTGCGGAAGGCGGGGGCAAGGAAGACCGGAAAGGCGACGGCGCGCCCGCGCCCGGGGAGGACGCCATGGCGCGCAAGATGGTGAACGACGCCGTGGCCTATCTGCGCAGCCTCGCCGAGCTGCGCGGGCGCAACGCCGAGTGGGCCGAGCGCGCCGTGCGCGAGGCGGCGAGCCTGCCGGCGAAGGAGGCGGTGCGCCTGCGCGTGGCCGACCTGCTGGCGCCCGACCTGGAGGCGCTGCTCGCGGCCCTCGACGGGCGCACGGTGCGCACGGCCGCCGGCGAGCGGCGGCTGCGCACGCGCGGGGCGCCCGTCGAGCGCCTGGCGCCGGACTGGCGCACGCGCCTGCTCGCCGTGATCACCGATCCCAACGTCGCCTACCTGCTGATGCTGCTCGGCATCTACGGGCTCATCTTCGAGCTCGCCAACCCGGGCTACGTGCTGCCGGGGGTGGTGGGCGCGATCTGCCTGCTGCTGGCGCTGTTCGCCTTCCAGGTGCTGCCCGTCAACTACGCCGGGCTCGCGCTGATGATCCTCGGCATCGCCTTCATGCTCGCCGAGGCCTTCGTGCCGAGCTTCGGGGCGCTCGGCCTCGGCGGCATCGCCGCCTTCGTGATCGGCTCGGTGATCCTGCTCGACGAGGAGAGCGGGCTGGCCGTCTCGCTGCCGCTGATCGGCGGCGTCGCCCTCGCCAGCGCGGGCTTCCTCATGGGGATCGTGGCCATGCTGGTGCGCGCGCGCCGCCGGCCCGTCGCCATCGGCAAGCAGCGCATGGTCGGGATGGTCGGCGAGGCCATCGAGGACCTCGACCCCGAGGGCCAGGTCAAGGTCGCGGGCGAGATCTGGCGCGCGCGCGCGGCGCGGCCGGTCGCGGCCGGCAGCCGCGTGCGCGTGCGCGCGGTGCGCGGGCTGGTGCTCGAGGTCGAGCCCGAGGCCGGGGGCGGCTGAGCCCGCCCGCTTCCAGACCCATCCAGAGGAGGAACCCGACATGCCCATCGTGCTCTACACCATCGGCGCCTTCGTCATCGGCCTGCTGCTCGTCTCGCTGCGCGTGCTGCGCGAGTACGAGCGCGGCGTGATCTTCACCCTGGGCCGCTTCACGGGCGTCAAGGGCCCGGGGCTCATCCTCGTCATCCCCTTCATCCAGCAGATGGTGCGCGTGGACCTGCGCACCGTGGTGATGGACGTCCCGACCCAGGACGTCATCTCGCGCGACAACGTCTCGGTCAAGGTCAACGCCGTGGTCTACTTCCGCGTGGTGGACCCGGAGAAGGCCATCATCCAGGTCGAGGACCACTACGCCGCCACCAGCCAGCTCGCCC
>WFOW01000318.1 GCA_015487895.1 Gammaproteobacteria bacterium
GCCTCGCCGACCGCGCGCGCCACCGCCCCGACCAGCTCTCGTGGGGACAGCGCCAGCGGGTGGCCATCTCGCGGGCCACCGTCATGCGCCCGCGCCTCATCCTCGCCGACGAGCCCACGGGCAACCTCGACCGCGCCTCGGGCCGCGAGGTCGTCGAGCTGCTCGAGCGCATGCACCGCGAGCGCGGCATCACCCTCGTCGTGGTCACCCACGATCCGGAGCTCGGCGGCCGCGCGCGCCGGCGGCTGCACATGCGCGACGGGCGCATCCGCGAGGAGGAGAGCGGCACGTGAGGGGGGCCGAGGTCCTCGCCTTCTCCGTCCGCAGCCTCGCAGCGCACCCCGTGCGCACCGCGCTCACCATGCTCGCGGTGGCGATCGGCGCCGGCGCCGTGCTCATGCTCAGCGCCCTCGGCGAGGGGGCGCGGCGCTATGTCGCGCGCGAGTTCGCCGCCCTCGGCACCCACCTCCTCATCGTGCTCCCGGGCCGCAGCGAGACCGCCGGCGCGGCCCCCGGCCTCCTCGCGGGCATGACGCCGCGCGAGCTCACCCTCGAGGACGCCCTCGCCCTGCGCCGCAGCCCGCACGTGCGCCGCGTGGCGCCCGTCGTGGTGGGCTCGGCGCCGGTCTCGCGGGGCGCGCGCGAGCGCGAGGCCACGGTGCTCGGCTCGACCGCCGAGCTCGTGCGCGTGCGCCGCTGGCGGCTGGCGCGCGGGCGCAACCTGCCCGCGGGCGACCCGCGCGCCGCCCAGGCGGTGTGCCTGCTGGGGGCGACAGTCGCGCGCGAGCTGTTCGGCGCCGAGCCTCCGCTCGGCAGGTGGGTGCGCATCGGCGACCGGCGCTTCCGCGTGATCGGGGTGCTCGCGCCGCAGGGCTTCGCGCTCGGCGTCAAGGTCGACGAGATGGTGGTGGTGCCGGTGGCGAGCGCCCAGGCCCTGTTCGACACCTCGGGCCTGTTCCGGGCGCTCGTGGAGGCGCGCGGGCGCGAGGCCGTCGCCCCGGCGCGCCGCGACGTGCTCGCCATCCTGCGCGAGCGCCACCGCGGCGAGGAGGACGTCACGGTGGTGACGCAGGACGCCGTGCTCGCCGCCTTCGACCGCATCCTGCGCGCGCTCACCTACGCGCTCGCGGCGCTCGCCGCCGTCAGCCTCGGCGTGGCCGGCATCCTCGTCATGAACATCATGCTGGTCAGCGTCGCCGGGCGCCGTGCCGAGATCGGCCTGCTCAAGGCCCTGGGCGCGACGCCGGCCCTCATCGCCCGGCTGTTCGTGGCCGAGGCCGGCGCGCTCGCCGCCGCCGGCGGCGCGGCCGGGGTGGCCTTCGGCCTCGGTGCGGTGGAGCTGGCCGCCCGCCTCTACCCGTCCTTCCCCCTCGCCGCCCCGTGGTGGAGCGTGCCCGCGGCCCTCGGCGTGGCCCTCGCCGCCGGCGCCGGCTTCGGCGTGCTGCCCGCACGGCGCGCGGCCCGCCTCGACCCCGTGGCGGCCCTGGCCCCGCGCTGACGCCATGCGCGCCCCCGACGCCGCCCGCTTCGCGCTCGTGAGCCTCGCGGCGCACCGGGGCCGCAGCCTGCTCACCGCCCTCGGCATCGCCGTCGGCGTCGCCGCCGTGGTGCTGCTCACCGCCGTCGGCGAGGGCGCGCGCCGCTACGTGCTGGCCCAGTTCACGCAGTTCGGCACCCACCTCGTCGCCATCAACCCCGGGCGCGCCACCACGCACGGCATGAGCACGGGCATCTTCGGCACCGTGCGCCCGCTCACCCTCGACGACGCCCGCGCCCTGCGCGCCCTGCCCTGGGTCGAGGGCGTGGTGCCCGTGGTCTGGGGCAACGCCGACGTCGAGGCGGGCGGGCGCGTGCGCCGCACGCAGGTGATCGGCGTCGGTCCCGACTTCCCGCGCGTGTTCGCCTTCGGCACCGCCGTCGGGCGCTTCCTCCCCGCAGACGATCTCCACGCGCCGCGACCGCTCGCCGTCGTGGGCGCGACCGTGCGGCGCGAGCTCTTCGGCGAGGCGAGCTCCCTCGGCCGCCGCCTGCGCGTGGCGGGCTACCGCTTCCGCGTGGTCGGCGCCATGCAGCCCAAGGGACGGGTGCTGGGCTTCGACCTCGACGACGCCGTCTACGTGCCCGCCGCCTGGGCGCTCGAGCTCTTCGGGCGCGAGGGCCTGATGGAGATCGATGTCCTCTACCGCGCCGACGCGCCCGTGGCGGAGGTGGTGGCCGGCATCCGGCGCCTGCTCGTGGCGCGCCACGGGCGGGAGGACTTCACGCTGACCACCCAGGACCAGATGCTCGAGGTGCTGGGATCGGTGCTCGGCATGCTCACCTTCGCCGTCGCCGGCATCGGCGCCATCTCGCTCGCGGTGGGGGCCGTGGGCATCCTCACCATCATGGTCATCGCCGTCTCGGAGCGGCGTGCCGAGATCGGGCTCCTGCGCGCCCTCGGCGCCACCCGCCGCCAGGTGGGCGCCCTGTTCCTCGCCGAGGCGGCGGCGCTCGCCGCCGCCGGCGGCCTTGCCGGCCTCGCCCTCGGCGCCGGCGGGGCGCAGGCGCTCACCCTCGCCTTCCCGGCGCTGCCGGTGCACACGGCCTGGGGCTACGCCCTCGCCGCCGAGGCCCTGGCGGTGCTGGTGGGGCTGCTGGCGGGCGTCGTGCCGGCGCTCCACGCCGCGCGCCTCGAGCCGGTCGAGGCGCTGCGGGCCGAATAGAGAGAGGGGAAGGGCCGCACGCGAGCGGCACCCCAACCCATACCTCCCGGGCCCGGCCCTCCGAGGCCCCTCTCAAGTCCCGCACCGGCCTGCCGATAGATGGGGACGCGAAACTACGGCTGGGGAGTGGAGAGATCGCCGCCATGAAAACGAAGAAGAAGCCGAACCTGGGCATCGTCATCCAGGCCGGCGCCGCCGTGGGCGCCCTCTGCGCGGCGGCCGCGGCCGTGCTCGTGTGGGCCGGGGAGCCAGGCCCGGGGGAACGGACCGCGGTCGGCCTGCTCGCGGGGACGGCCGCCCTCCTCGGAGGAGCCGCCGCCCTCGTCCTCTTCCGGATCAACCGCGGCCTGCGGCTGCTTGCGGAGAGCATCCGCGAGCTGCATCGCGGCGACAAGGACCTCACCCGACGCTTTCCGCGTCTGGGGTGGTGCGTCCTCGACGGCATCGCCGTCGAGCTCAACCGCTTTCTCGAGAACATGGACGGGCTGACGAGCACCGTGGTGGGCGTCGCGCAGCAGGCAGGCCGGCGGATGGAGGCCGTGCGCACCTCGACGGACCGCGCCACCGTCGGCGTGCAGGACATCGCCGAGCGCACCCGCGAGCTGGCGCAGGCGATCGAGGAGATGGCCGGCGCCATCCAGCAGGTGGCGAGCGGCGCCGAGACCGCGCGTGCCCTCTCCGACGAGTCCCGCGAGGCGGCCGCGCACGGCGGCGAGGTGGTCAACCGGACGGTGGACCTCATACAGGGCATGGCCACCAGCATCCGCGAGGCGACCGACTCCATCCACCGGCTCGCGGAGCAGAGCGACCGCATCCGGGGCATCCTGGACGTCATCCGCGACATCTCGGCGCAGACCAACCTGCTGGCGCTCAACGCAGCGATCGAGGCCGCCCGGGCGGGCGAGTCCGGCCGCGGCTTCGCGGTGGTGGCGGACGAGGTGCGCTCGCTCGCCCAGCGCACGCAGGAATCGACCACAGAGATCGAGTCCATGATCGGACGGCTGCAGGCCGGCACCGGCGAGGTGGTCGAGCGCATGAGCGCGATCGCCGCCGACAGCGAGGAGGCCGTGAGCCACGCACGCCAGACCGGTGAGGTCCTCGAGCGCATCTCCGGCTGCATCGCGCGCACGGCCGACGCCAATGCCCAGATCGCCACGGCGGCCGAGGAGCAGGCGACGGTCTCCGAGCAGCTACGATCCAACGCAGATGCCGCCCTGCAGACCGCCACCCGCGTCGAGCGGCTCTCGGCCGATGCCGCGGAGACGACCAATGCCGTGCGCTTCACGGTGGCCGAGATCGACATGCTGATGGGCCAGTTCCGCGTCAGCCACCACGTCGACGCCTCGGATATCGAGAACAGCATCGTGCACTGGCACGAAGGCTTCCTGGTGGGGGTTCCCGCCATGGACGAGCAGCACCGGCGCCTGTTCGAGCTCATGAACGACGTCTACCGCGCCTTCCGGGCCGAGGACGGCGACCGGCTCGAGCGCTCCCTCCAGGCCCTCGTCGCGCAGGTGCTGGCGCGCGAGCTCGACGAGGGCCTGGAG